>NZ_BAEU01000044.1:0-65693 GCF_000246875.1 Halomonas sp. KM-1 | reverse complement strand
ATGACATGACGCGGGCGAGCGAACTATCCACAGCCGCTCGCGGGCGAGGGCTGTGGATGGTTCGTGTGGACGGCTCAGGCCGTCTCGACCGCTTCTCTGCGCTCGCGGCTGGCCCGGTCGAGCAAGGACAGGATCGAACGATACGGGATGCCACCATGCAGCGACAGGCCGATCTCGCAGGTGCGCGAGTTGGAGTAACCCGCATCGCACTCCCCTACCTGCTCGGCAAGGCCCTTCAGGGCCGAGGCGTTGAGCTCCGGCGTGACAAGCCCCTTGTCCCCGGCAAAACCGCAACAGGTGATCTCGGCTGGTACTACCACTTCACGAGCACAGGCTCGCGCCAAGGTCACCATGCGCTCGCCCAGGCCCATATGAGTGCTCGAACAGGTCACGTGCACAGCTACACGCTCGTCGAGCTGAGTGACGTCGAGGCGTGGCAGCAGATGATCATGGGCAAAAGCCACCGGCTCTTGTACCGTCAAGCGCTCGTCCAGCCGCCCCTGCATATGCAGCACGCAGGGGCTGGTGTCGCTGAGGATCGGGTAGCGGCCATTTTGGCTGGCCATTAGCAGCTCGCGGTTGAGCTCGCGCGCCTTGTGCGTCGCCTCCTCGAACTGGCCCTTGGACTGAAATGCCATGCCACAGCAGAGATGCCCCGGCATCTCCGGCACGATCACCTCGAAGCCGGCCTTCTCCAGCAGCGAGAGGGTGATCTCCATGATCGAACGACCGCCGTCGCCATGGCCGGCGCCGAAGACACGGGTGGCGCAGGAAGGGAAGTAGACCACCTTGTCACGCACGCTATCGGCCGCGGGTTTGCGCTTGAGCACGCGAACCGGGGCCGCCTTGGGCAGGGTGGGTATCCACTGGGGTACCTTGCCGCCGCTGGCTCGGGTGATGGTGCCACTCACCTTGGAGAGACCCTTCTCGCCCAGCACGGCGCGCCCGGCACCAGCAAGGTTCAGCATGCCCCGTGCCAGCCGCGTGGTGCCGGAGAAATGGCGCCCCACCCGGCGCGCCATATTGGCATGCGGCGCCAACCGCTCGCGGCGCATCTCGCGAATCAGCTCGCCGGTGTTGATACCCACTGGGCACTGGGTGGCGCACAGGCCGTCGACGGCGCAGGTTTCGTCACCGGCGTAGCGGTAGTCATTGCGCAACCGCTCGAGCCGCTCGGCCTCTTCGCCGTCGAGGTTTTCGCCCAGCGCTTCGAGCCTGGCCATTTCACGGGCGGCGACGATGCGCTGCCGCGGTGTGAGCGTGAGATCCCGCGAGGGGCAGACATGCTCGCAGAAGCCACATTCGATGCACTTGTCGACGATGGGGTCGGCTGCCGGCAATGGCTTGAGATTCTCCAGGTGCAGAGTCGGATTGCGACTCAGGATGACATCGGGGTTGAGCAGGTTTTCCGGGTCGAACAGCGCCTTGATCTGCCACATCAGCGCGTAGGCCTCGGGGCCCCACTCCAGCTCGACGTAGGGCGCCATGTTGCGCCCGGTACCGTGCTCGGCCTTGAGCGAACCGCCGTACTCGACGCCGACCAGCTGTGCCACCTCGTCCATCAGCGCCTGATAGCGCTCCACCTCGCCGGGCTTCTCGAAGCCTTGAGGGAAGACGAAGTGCAGGTTGCCCTCCAGGGCGTGGCCGAACAGGATCGCCTCGGGATAGCCGTGGCGCTGGAAGGCCTCGGTGAGTGCCAGCACGCCCTCGTCGAGACGCTCGATGGGGAAGGCGACGTCCTCGATGATCACAGTAGTACCGGTGTCGCGCACCGCACCTACGGCGGGAAAGAGCCCCTTGCGGATCTTCCAGTAGAGCTCGTAGAGGCTCTTCTCTTGCGTGAAGGTGACCGGCTCCAGGGTGTGGATGCCCTCGAAGATGGCCTGCACCGCCTCGAGCCGTGCCTGAAGCTCCGCTTCGTCGTTGCCGCGCACGTCGATCAGCAGCGCCGCAGCCCCTTCGGGCAGATGCTTGAGCCCCTCGGGCATGCCCGGCTTGTTCTCCACCGAGCGCAGCGCAGCGCGATCCATCAGCTCCACCGCCGAGACCGGGGCCGGCTTGAGCGCGATGGTGGCGCGGCAGGTAGTGGCCATGTCGGGCAGGAAGACCAGCGCCGCGGCCTTGTGGGGCTCGTCAATGACGGTGTCGTAGGTGATCGTGCTGATGAAGCCGAGCGTGCCCTCGGAACCGATCATCAGGTGCTTGAGGATCTCGATGCCGTCGTCGAAGTCGACCAGGCTGTTGAGCGCGTAGCCAGTTGTGTTCTTGAGCCGGTACTTGTGGCGGATCTTTTCGGCCAGCGCCGCGTTGGCCCGGGTCTCGGCGGAGAGCCGCTCGAGCCCCTCGACGAGTTCGGCATGGCTGCGCCGGAACGCCTCGCGGCTGGCCGGGTCGGCGGTGTCCAGGCGGGTGCCGTCAGCCAGGATCACGCGCATGTCACGCACCGTGCGGTAGCTGTTCTGCGCCGTGCCGCAGCACATGCCCGAGGCATTGTTGGCGGCGATCCCGCCCACCATGCAGCTGTTGATGGAGGCCGGGTCGGGGCCGATCTTGCGCCCGAAGGGAGTCAGCAGTTGGTTGGCCCGGGCGCCGATGACACCGGGCTGCAGGCGGATGGCCCGGCCATTGTCGAGTATCTCGTGGCCGCGCCAGCCCTCGCGCAGTTGGATCAGCACCGAGTCGGTGACAGCCTGGCCCGAGAGCGAGGTGCCGGCGGCGCGGAAGGTGACCGGAAGCTCGCGCTGGCGGCAACCGGCGAGCACCGCCATCAGCTCATCCTCATCGGCGGGACGCACCACCAGCTTGGGAATGAGCCGGTAGAAGCTGGCGTCGGTGCCGTAGGTCAGGGTGCGCAGCGGATCGTCGATCAGCCGCTCGGCGGGCATGATCGCGAGCAGCTCCTGCTTGAGCGCCTGCCAGGCATCAGCAGCAGGCGCCTTCGTCGCGTCGTTCATGGGCGCTCCTCGGCGTGGCGCAGCAGCACCACCAACTCCCGCGGGCCGTGGACGCCATAGGCCAGGGTCTGTTCGATGTCGGCGGTCTTGCTCGGCCCCGAGATCAGCAACGCATTGGTAGGCATGTCGCCGGCCCAACCGTGGGCTTCGACCACGTCGAAGAAGGTATCTTCGATGGTGTCGGCATCGAGCACGGCGATGTGGATCGGCGGCACCAGGCTCAGCAGACGCGGCTCGTCGGGGGTCGGCCACAGCCATAGGCTGCCGGTCTCGGCGATGGCCCCGCGAGTGGAGGTCAGGCCGGCATCGGTGTCGTGGAACTGCTCGTGCCGCCAGGACTCGATATCGCGGTCGGCGTCGATCAGGGTGACTTCGCCTTCGGCCAGGGCGGCTCGCGCCTCGGTGGCGACGGGGTGCTCACGCCCCAGGGCCAGACGGCGAATGCCCTTGGCCGCGAGCACCTCGGCCAATGCAGCGGTCCAGCCACTACGGGACGTGTGGATCACCTCGCCATGCACCGAGGTGATCCAACGCTCGAAGCGGGCCAACCGCTCCTCTCGGCTCCAGCCGCGTCCGGTGACCACGGCGAAATCGCTCTGCGGCGCCGTCAGCGGGCCGTCGGTACGCTCACGCAGGCGTTTGAGAATGTTGTCGCGGGCACTCATGAACGCTTCTCCCCATCCTCATCGGCTTTTCCTGCCTGATGGCGCTTGGCCTTGTGCTGTTTAACCAAGGCATGCAGTGACTCCTTGGCCGGCTTGGGCGCGGTGCGGTATTCCGTCCACGGCCCCAGCTTCGAGGGCATCAGTGCCTGCAGCTTACCGGCAATGGCCGTACTGCTGCACCAGGCGCCGGGGTGAGTGGCCAGCCATTGAAAGCCCTTCCACGCCGCCACTTCTTTCTTCGTCCGCTTGACGCCGGCACCGGGCACGTTGCCGCGCCCCTCACCCACCGCCTCGCGACGCAGGCGCACCAGCAGGTCGGGAATCGGAATCTTGACCGGACACACCTCGCCACAGGCGCCGCACAGGCTCGACGCGGTGGGCAGGTCCTTGGTCGCCTCCAGGCCCATCATGTGTGGCATCAGAATGCTGCCGATGGGGCCGGGATAGGTGGTGCCGTAGGTATGCCCGCCGACCCGGGTGTATACGGGGCAGTGGTTCATGCAGGCACCGCAGCGAATGCAGCGCAGGGTGTCGAGCAGCTCGTCGTCCTGATAGATGCTGGAGCGACCGCTGTCGACAAGCACCAGATGGACTTCATTCGGCCCATCGTGCTCGCCGGGCTTGCGCGGCGAGCTGATCATGTTGAAGTAGGTGGTGACGTGCTGACCGGTGGCCGAACGGGTCAGCAGCGCATAGAGCGGCGGCACGTCGCGCAGGTGCTCGACCACCTTCTCGATACCGGTCACGGCGATGTGCACCGGCGGCACGGCGGTGGTCATGCGGCCGTTGCCCTCGTTCTCCACCAGGCACAGGGTGCCGGTCTCGGCCACGGCAAAGTTGACCCCCGAGACGCCCACGTCAGCAGCCATGAAGCGCTCGCGCAGTTGAGCCCGCGCGGCGGCGGTCATGTAGTCGACGTCACGGGTGCGCTCGGTGCCGGTCTTGGCATGCATGATGTCGGAGATCTCATCGGTATTGAGATGGATCGCCGGCATGATGATGTGTGAAGGCGTCTGCTCGTTGAGCTGCACCAGGTATTCGCCGAGATCGGACTCCAGCGCCTCGATGCCCGCCTCCTCCAGGTGGGCATTGAGGTGCATCTCCTCGGAGACCATCGACTTGCCCTTGATCACCGCCTTCGCCCCGTGGCGCTGGCAGATCTCGCGGATGATGCGACACGCCTCGTCGCCGTTCTCGGCCCAGTGCACCTGAATGCCGTTGGCCTGACAGTTGGCCTCGAGCCGTTCGAGCAGGTCGGGCAGCTTGGCCAATGCACGCAGGCGGATGTTGGCGCCGAGTTCGCGCAGGGTCTCGAGATCCCAGTCGCTGAAGACGTCGCGGCGCTTGGACATCAGGCCATCCATCGCCTTGCGAAAGTTGGCGCGTATCTGAGGATTGCCCAGGGCATCGTGGGCCTGGCGATGGAACTCGCGGGGAGTGAACGTCTGTACTTCGGAAGCGCTCATGAGGTCCTCCGCCACAGGTAGCTGGCGATGTGCTCACCGGAAACCGCCTTGCCCTGATGCTCGAAGCGCCCGGCAATATTCATCAGGCAACCGCAGTCCGAGGTAATGAAGCGCTTCGCCCCGGTCGCCTCGATGGCCTGGGTCTTGTCTTCCACCATGGCCGCGGAGACCTCCGGGTGGCGCACGGCGAAGGTACCGCCAAAACCGCAGCACTCGGTGGCACGAGCCTGCTCCACCAGTTCGACCTGCCCCATGCGGGCGAGCAGCGCGGGCCCGGTTTCCCCCAGCCCCATCTCGCGCCGGGCGCTACACGAGGTATGCATGGCCACTTTTTCCGGCTGCCCGCGATCCTCGAGCCTGAGCTGACACACATGCAGCAGGAACTCGGTGAGCTCATAGATGCGCCCAGCCACCTCGTTGGCCCGAGCCTCGTGCTCGGTGCCAGCGAAGAGCTGCGGATAGTGGGTGCGCATCATGCCTCCACAGGAGCCCGAGGGAATGACGATCGGCCAGGGCTCGGGAAAGAGATCGAGCTGTGCCGTCGCCACCGCACGCGCCTCTTCATGATAACCGGAAGTGTAGGCCGGCTGGCCGCAGCAGGTCTGCGCCTGGGGGTAAACCACCTCGACCCCTTCACGCTCGAGCAGACGGATACCGTCCATTCCTGCTTCGGGGTAAAAGAGGTCGATCAAGCAGGTGCCGAAGAAGTAGGCCTTCTCCGGCTTGGGTGGGTACAGCTTGACTGGCGTCATGAGGCTCCCTCACTGTCGGCCTGTGGGCAGTGGCGGTCTTGCGGATTGTTGGAATCACGCCAAGAAAAATTGGTAAAACCAATTTACCTGACTGAGGTCGTTGAACCTTAGGGGGCACTACTGACAGTGTCAACGACAAGGCCTTCCTTAATCGCTTTACTGGCATAGACTTTGGTCTACAACGCAACTAAAGAACTGTCGATGTCAGTGGACCTTTTGCGCAAAGTGCAAAAGCGGATTGCAAGACAGCGAGATTAGCGCCAATATTGGTAAGACCAATTAAAGCCGAAAGGCTCCAGGATAGCCTCGCATGACCTACCACAACGTACGCCAACCACGACTGGCAGATGTCATCACCGAACGGCTCGAAGCGATGATACTCGAAGGCAGCCTCAAGCCCGGCCAGCGCCTGCCCCCCGAGCGGGAACTGGCCGAGCGTTTTGGCGTCTCGCGTCCTTCGCTGCGCGAGGCGATTCAGAAGCTGGCCACCCGAGGATTGCTGACCAGCCGTCAGGGCGGCGGTACCTTCGTGACGCGCGAGCTCAACAGCGGTTACAGCGACCCATTGCTGGACATGCTGGCCAGGCATCAGGAGTTTCACCTCGATCTGCTCGAGTTCCGCGACGCCATGGAAGGCATTTCGGCTTACTATGCGGCGCTGCGCTCCACCCCGGCCGACCGCGCCATGCTGATCAAGCGCTTCGAGGAGCTGGAGGCATGCTTTGCCGGCCGCAACCCCGAACTCGAGGCCAAGGCAGATGCCGCCTTCCACCTGGCCATTGCCGAGGCGGCGCATAACGTGCTGCTGCTGCACACCATTCGTGGCATCTTCCACCTGCTGGAAAAGAGCATCGTAGACAATCTGGCCCACCTATTCGAGAAGCCCCAGTCGCGTCCCATGCTGATGAAGCAGCACCGCGCCCTGCTCGACGCCATTCTCGAAGGCCGTGCCGAGGACGCCCGAGCGCGCTCCCACGAACACCTCGTCTTCGTCGAGGAGGAGCTACTGGAAATGGAGCGTGCCGAAACCCGCGCCCAGCGGGCTCTGCGACGCGCCCAGGCACTACCGGAAGTCTAGCTGCAGGTAATGATCGAGTGAAAGGTCCCCATCGACCACCCCGCCTGTCGGTACCGCTACGCCGGCTGCTGCTGTTGCTGCTGCCGCTCGGACTCGTGCTGGTCACCTGGCAGGCCTCCCAGGTAGCGCGCGAACAGGCCCTGCAGACCCTGGTACGGGAAGCCGAGAACGAACTGCGCCTCTCGGCCGCCGGGCTGGAGGGGCATCTGACCCGCCATGACTACCTTCCGCAGCTGCTCTCCTCACGCGAGATGATCAAGCGCTTTCTCAGCGGACACGGCGAGCAGAACCCGATGCCGCTCAACCGGCTGCTCGACCAGTTCCGCGCCATTGCCAACGTCTCCGACGTCTACCTGCTCGATCGTCATGGCACGACGCTGGCCGCCAGCAATTGGCATATGGAGAACACCTTCATAGGCCACAACTACTCCTTTCGCAGCTATTACACCGACGCGATAGAGGGCGGTCGCGGCCGCTTCTTCGGTCTGGGCACCCAGTCACTCGAGCGCGGCTACTACTTCTCCGCTCCCGTCTGGCTGGACGAAACGACCCCGGACGCGCGTCCGGATGGCGTCATGGTCATCAAGGTCCTGCTCGATGAAGTCGAGGAGAGCTGGGCTGAGCAGGATGCCGAACTGCTGGTCACCGATCAGGACAACATCATCTTCATGGCCAGCCGTCCCGAGCTTCGCATGGCGGCGCTGCTGCCCCTCACGGAAACAGAGCGTCAGAACTTGCTGGCTGCCCGACGCTACGCCGACGAACCCCTGTCGCCCTCGGGCATCGATGTCTACGAGCAGCGTCCCGATGGCAGCCGACTGGTGAGATTCGACACCGGCCCGCTGGCGGAAGAGAGCTACCTGGGGCTGTCCCGCCACTTGGAAGCCTATGACTGGGACATGCATATCCTCAAGCCCCTGGGCAGCGTCTATCAGGCGCAGTGGCTTGCCGCCGCACTGGCTGGCGGCCTGTATGGCGTCGTGGTGCTGGCAGGCGGCATAGGCTGGCAGCGCTGGCGCCTGCGCCGTGAGCGCGAACTATTTGCCGAGCGTGAACGCCGCACCCTGGCCCAGGCGCGCGACGAGCTGGAGCGCAACGTCGAGCTGCGCACCCACGATCTGATGGAAACCAACCGTCTGCTTTCCGACGAGATCGAGGAGCGGCGGCGCGCCGAGGAGAATCTTCGCCAGACCCGCGACGAGCTGATCCAGGCAGCCAAGCTCGCCGTGCTGGGCCAGTTGGCGGCTGGTATCAATCATGAACTCAACCAGCCGTTGGCCGCCATTCGCGCCTATGCCGAGAATGCCCGCACCTTTCTCGAGCGCCAGCGGCTGGAGGCTGCCGATGCCAACCTGGCCCAGGTCGTCGAGCTGACCGAGCGCATGGCCGAAATCAGCGCCCAACTGCGACAGTTCTCACGCAAGAGCGGCAGCTCGCTGACAGCGGTATCGGTTCAGGCCTGCTTCCGATACGCTCTGCGGCTCTATCAGAATCGGCTGCACGACGTCGAGGTCGTGCGGGACTGGGGCGATGAGGTTTGGGTCCATGCCGATCTGGTGCGTCTCGAACAGGTACTGGTCAACCTGATCGGCAATGCGCTCCAGGCGATGGCGGAAACGCCCGAGCCCACTCTCATTCTCAGCGTCGAGGTCGAGGCAGAGCGGGTATCCATCGGCGTCAGCGATTCGGGCCCCGGCATTCCCGAAGCGCATCTGGCACGGATCTTCGAGCCCTTCTTCACTACCAAGTCGCCGGGCAGCGGGCTGGGGCTGGGACTTTCCATATCGGCGCGTATCATCAGGGATCTGGGCGGCAACATCGATGCCGGCAACGTACCTGGCGCCGGGGCACGCTTCACCATTACTCTGCCCCGAATGGAGAAACCCGACGACGCTCAGCCATCGCCAATCCAGGAGCAGCAATCCCATGCATGACCCGGCGCCCATACCGGTACTGATCATCGATGACGAACCCCACCTGCGCATCACCGCCGGCCAGACCTTGGAGCTGGCCGGCTACCAGCCACAGTCCTACGCCAGCGCCGAGAGCGCCCTGAAGACTCTCACCCCCGACTTCCCCGGTGTGATCGTCAGCGACATCCGCATGCCGGGCATGGATGGCATGGCACTGCTGCGCGAGGTACGGCTACGCGACCCGGACCTGCCGGTCATCCTGATTACCGGTCACGGCGACATCTCCACCGCCGTGGAAGCCATGCGCGAAGGCGCCTGGGACTTTCTGGAGAAGCCGTTTGCCGGCGAACGCCTGGTCGAGATGGTGCGTCGCGGCATCGACAAGCGTCGTCTTAGCCTGGAAAACCGCCAGCTCAAGGCCGAACTGGAAGCCCAACAGGCCGCCCCCGGGCCGCGCCTGGTGGGCAGAACACCGGCGATTCAGCGACTCGCCTCCATGGTACAGCGCATTGCTCAGGTGGAAACCGACGTCCTGCTGTTCGGCGAAACGGGTACCGGCAAGGACCTGGTGGCCCGTGCCATCCACGAACGCAGCCCCCGCGGCGGGCACCCCTTCGTGGCCATCAACTGCGGCGCCGTGCCCGAAAGCATCATCGAATCGGAGCTGTTCGGCCATGAGAAGGGCGCTTTCACCGGCGCCGTGGAACGACGCATCGGCAAGTTCGAGCATGCCAACGGCGGTACGGTCTTTCTCGACGAGATCGAGTCCATGCCGCTGGCCCTGCAGGTCAAGCTGCTGCGCGTGCTGCAGGAGCGCTGTATCGAACGCCTCGGCGCCAACGAACACGTCCCTCTCGACATTCGCGTCATCGCCGCCACCAAGGTCGACCTGAAACTCGCCGCCGAGGCCGGCGAGTTCCGCGAGGACCTCTACTACCGCCTCAACGTGGTCACCCTGCCGCTCCCGCCCCTGCGTGAACGGCGCGAGGACATTCCCCTGTTGTTCCAGCACTTCGCCGTGGTCGCTTCCAACCGCAGCGGTCTGGAAGCGCCACCGCTGGGCACCAGCGGCGTGTCGACGCTGATGGCCCACGACTGGCCGGGTAACGTGCGCGAGCTGCGCAACCTGGCCGAACGCTATGTGCTGCTCGGCTCGGCCTTCGACTACCGGCTCGACATGCTGCTGGAGGGCGTCGAATCGGACGTTGCCGAGCTGGCCCTGCCGCAGCAGGTGGAGCTGTTCGAGAAGAGCCTGATCAGCCAGTCGCTGGTCAGCCATCGCGGCAGGATCACCGAGGTCTGCGAACACCTCGGACTGCCGCGCAAGACCCTCTACGACAAGCTGCGCAAGTACGGCCTCAAGGCCGAGGACTATCGCCACAAGGTCGCTCCCTGAGCCAGCAGCTCCAGCAGTACTGACCAGGCCGGCAGCCATGGCAGCAACGCCACACCGGCCATCAGCATAGCCAACGAGTTGCCCGGAGACTTGATGTCGAGGGGCTTGAGTGCCGTGCCGAAGGAGCGCTTGATGCGCGCCCCGGTGAGATCGACGCTGTAGATTTCATCCAGCGCCAGATGGATGACGAAGCCGAGGCAGACGGCAACGCCGTGCACCCATGCCAGCCGGGGCGGCTGGACGAACAGCTGGTGGCTCACCACTGCCGCCGCCAACCCGCACAGAACGGCAGCCAGCAGCGAATGCCAGATGCCCCGGTGCACGGTAAAGCGGCTGAATACGCCACCGGCAACATGGCGCACCGTGAGATAGAGCAAACCGCACACCACCAGCAAGTAGCCCGGGGCCAGATGCGCCTGCAACAGCACCGCTCCCAACACCACGCTGGGCACCGCCAGCAGATTGAAGATCAGGCGAATCGCCTTGGAACTGTCGGCATCGATGTCGGGCAGAATACCCCCGAAGCTCACCAGCCCGAACACGACCCCGCCCTGCCAAAGCTCCCACAGCCCTACCTGCCAACCGCCATGGGCCAATACGGCGCCGCCGGCGGCGGCCACGCCAAGGTGGGTGCGAAAATCGGCCATGCCGGGACGAGCCCTCTACTGGATAAAAAGCCAGATTATCGCTTGCCAGCGCAACCGAAGACAATGCCGACCGAGCGCCGGCTTGTCTCAGTGCAGCGTGCTCCACCCCAGAGAGAGGGAAAAACCGGCCAGTACCACAGCGGCACCGCGCTGGATGACAAAGGGCGATAGCCACGTCAGACGACCGCTGGCCACGGCGGTGCCGAACGCGATCCAGAACGCGGCTATCGGTATCAGCAGCAGGCTGAAGAGCAGCGCGGGCAGTACGAACTCGACGGGCCCGCGGAAAGCGCTTTGAGGGAAGATCGCGGCGGCGAACAGCAATGCCTTGGGGTTGAGCAGCGTGGCCAGGAACAGCCCCGAGTGGCTCACCACGGCCTTGGCGGCCACCTCCATGTCAGTGGCACTGCGCCACATGCGCAACGCCAGGTAAGCGATATAGAGCGCACTGGCAATGCGCAGTGTCACCGTCAGCCACTCCCACCGCTCCCCCAGGCTGCCCAGCACGCTGCCCCACAGGGCGATCGCCAGCAGGTAGCCGGCCAATTCGGCAGGAATCAGGCTCACCGATGCACGCATACCGCGCTGGCTGCCCGAGGCCGCCAGCAGGGTATTGGTGGGCCCGGGAGTGATCAGCAGGCCGATGACCGCTGCCATGAACCCCAAGGTTTCCGTCATGTCGCAGTCGCTCCTGCTTCAGCCAGGTAGTGGTCCTTGAGCTTGACGTAGTTGCCGGCGGTATAGGGAAAGAACTGCCGCTCGCTCTCCTTCAGCGGACGCAACGCCTTGGCCGGGTTACCGGCGTAGACATGACCGCTCTCGAGGCGCTTGCCCGGGGTCACCACGGCACCGGCGGCGATGATCACCTCGTCTTCGACCACGGCGCCGTCCATCACGATGGCCCCCATGCCCACCAGGATGCGATTGCCCAGCGTGCAGCCGTGCAGGATCGCCTTGTGACCGATGGTGACGTCGTCGCCGATGGTGAGCGGGAATCCGCCCGGGTTGAAATCGCTGGCGTGGGTGATGTGCAGCACGCTGCCATCCTGCACGCTGGTACGCGCGCCGATGCGAATACGGTGCATGTCGCCACGGATCACCGCCATGGGCCACACCGAGCAGTCGTCGCCCAGCACCACGTCACCCAGCACCACGCAGGCCGGATCCACGTAGACCCGCGCGCCCAGAGTGGGGCGCTTGCCCTGCCAGCTGCGCAGGGGATCGTTGACGCTCATGCAAACCTCCAGCCCGGCTTATGCGCCGGTCACATCGAATGGTTACAGCAGCCCGGCCGCCAGTACCACGACCGTCAGGGGAATCGAGATCCAGCGTAACACCGTTAGCCACAATACAAAGCTGGGCGCAGTCACACCAAGCGCCGCCTGTGCATCGCCTCGCGGCATCACCCAGGCGGCAAAGATGGCGATCAGCAGCCCACCCACCGGCAGGAAGATCTCGGTGGGAATGGTGGTCATCAGGTCGAAGGCGTTCATCCCGAACAGCGGCCGCCATTCGGCCAGGGCGGAGAACGACAGCACCGACAGCAGACCAAGCAGCCACACGGCGATGCCGACCGCCGCAGTGGCCTTGCCACGACCGAACCCCAGCCCCTGCAGCGTGGCCACCATCGGCTCGGCCAGATTGATCGACGAGGTCCAGGTCGCCAGCAACAGCAGCAGGAAGAACACGCTGAGCCACAGCGCCCCCCAGGGCAGCTCGGCAAAGGCAATAGGCAGGGTGACGAACATCAGGCCGGGCCCCTCGCCGGGGTCCAATCCCTGAGAGAATACCACCGAGAAGATGGCGATACCGGCCAGCAGCGCCACGCTCACGTCCAGCACCGCCACGGCAGCGGCGGCGCGCGGTAGGCTCTGGCGCTCCGGCATGTAGGCGCCATATGCCATCAGCGCGCAGGCCCCCACCGCCAGGGTGAAGAAGGCATGACCCATGGCATGCAGCACCACCAGTGGTGTGATAGCCGAGAAGTCCGGCATGAACAGCCATGCCAGCGCCGGGCCGAAACCGTCGGTGGTGGCGGCATAGAGCGCCAACAGCACCAGCAGCAGATACAGCAGCGGCATCAGCAGGTTGTTGAGCCGCTCCAGCCCCTTGGCCACGCCGGCCGCCACCACGGTCATGGTCATGAACAGGAACAGCGTGTGATTGAAGGTCATGCGCAGCGGGTCGGCGAGGAAGGCCTCGAAGCCGGCGCCGACCTCGGCCGCACTCAGCCCCACGAAACCGCCGTTCACCGCAGTGACGAAGAACTCGATGGACCAGCCCGACACCACCGAGTAGAACGACAGGATGCAAAAGACGGTAAAGGCACCGAACAACCCCAGCAGCCGCCAGTGAGGGCTGGCTCCGGCCTGCCCGGCCAGATAACCCAGCGCCTGCATCGGCGCGCGCCGGCCGGCCCGGCCGATCATGATCTCGGCCATCATCACGGGTAACCCCAGCAGCAGCACGAAGGCGATGTAGAGCACCAGGAAGGCAGCCCCACCGTTTTCGCCGGTGATGTAGGGAAAACGCCAGATGTTGCCCAGGCCCACGGCTGCGCCGGTCACCGCCAGGATGAAGGCGCGCCGCGTGCTCCAGCGCTCCAGGGTTGCATTCATGCCGTTGCCTCGACTTTCGTGGAGGCGCAAGCCTATCAGGCCGACACTCCGCGACCAATCCCCGGCGGGATTGAAACCCGTGACACCTGGCCGCATCTAATCGCTATTCTGCTCCCATATCCACTACGCTCTCATATCCACTACGCCCGAGGTGCGCATGTCCCACAACCCCCTGCTTGAATCCCACGAGCTGCCCCCTTTCGCCGAGATCAAGCCGGAGCACGTGGTACCGGCCATCGACAAGCTGCTGGCCGACAGTCGCGCCGACATCGAGGCGCTGGTCGAACGCGCCGAGCAGGAGACGCCCAGTTGGGACAGCCTGGCCGCACCGCTCGAGGCACTCAACGACCGGCTGTCGCGGGCCTGGTCGCCGGTAAAGCACCTCAACGGCACCATGAACTCGCCGGCCCTGCGCGAGGCCCATCAGGCCTGTCTGGGCAAGCTTTCGGATTACAGCACCTGGCTGGGCCAGCACGAGGGGCTGTTCCGTGCCTGGCAGGCCCTCAAGGAGGGGCCCGCCTGGGCCGAGCTGGACGAGGCGCAGCGCCGCAGCGTCGACAATGCCCTGCGCGACTTCCGCCTTGCCGGTGTCGATCTGCCGCCGGCCCAGCAGCAGCGCTACGGCAAAATCACATCGCGCCTGTCGGAGCTTTCCAACACTTTCTCCAACCAGCTGCTCGACGCCACTCAGGCCTGGCACAAGGACATCGACGATGCAGCCAGGCTGGTCGGCCTGCCCGAGAGCGGCCTGGCGACGCTTGCCGCCAACGCCGAGGCCAAGGGGGCGAAGGGCTATCGCATCACCCTCGACTTTCCAAGCTTCTATCCGGTGCTGACCTTCGCCGACGACCGCGAGCTGCGCCGTGAGGTGTACACCGCCTTCGTTACCCGCGCTTCGGACCAGGGCCCCAACGCCGGCGAGTACGACAACGCCCCGATCATCGAGGAGACGCTGCGCCTGCGCCGTGAACTGGCCGAGCTGCTGGGTTTCGCCAGCTACGCCGACTATTCGCTGGCCACCAAGATGGCCGAATCGCCACGCCAGGTGCTCGATTTCCTGGAGGATCTGGCCCGCCGAGCGGTGCCCCAGGCACGGGAGGAGTTCGCCGAACTCGAAGCCTACGCCCGCGATACCCTGGGCCTGACCGAGCTCGCTCCCTGGGACATCGGCTACGTCAGCGAGAAGCTGCGCGAAGCGCGCCATGCCATCTCCCAGGAGCAGCTGCGCCCCTACTTTCCCGCCCCCCGGGTCGTGGATGGGCTGTTCCAGGTGGTGGAACGGCTCTACGGCGTCACCGTCGAGGAAGACTTGCAAGCCCCCCGCTACCACCCCGAGGTGCACTATTTCCGCATTCTCGAGCAGGGCGAGCCGATTGCCGGCTTCTATCTCGACCTCTACGCCCGCGAGGGCAAGCGCGGCGGCGCCTGGATGGACGAGTGCCGGGTGCGCCGCTGCCGGGAAGATGGCGGACTGCAACTGCCCGTCGCCTACCTGACCTGCAACTTCACCCGCCCGGTGGGCGACCGGCCGGCCCTGCTCACCCATGACGAGGTCACCACCCTGTTCCATGAATTCGGCCATGGCCTCCACCACATGCTGACCCGGCAGACGGTGGCCGACGTTTCCGGCATCAACGGCGTGGCGTGGGATGCGGTGGAACTGCCCAGCCAGTTCATGGAGAACTACTGCTGGGAACGTGAAGGGCTCGATCTGATTGCCGGTCATGTCGACAGCGGCGAGGCACTGCCCGCCGAACTGCTGGAGCGCCTGCAGGCGGCCAAGAACTTCCAGTCGGCGATGGGTCTGGTGCGCCAGCTCGAATTCTCGCTGTTCGATCTGCGCCTCCATCATGAGCTGACCGCCCCTACGGCAGCCGAGGTGCAGGCGCTGCTCGACGAAGTGCGCAACGCCGTGTCGGTTGTGCCCAAGGCCGACTTCAACCGCTTCCAGAACGGCTTCAGCCATATCTTCGCCGGCGGCTATGCGGCGGGATACTACAGCTACAAATGGGCCGAAGTGCTCTCTGCCGACGCCTGGAGCGCCTTCGAGGAGGCCGGCATCTTCGATGCCGAGACCGGCCAGCGCTTCCGCAGCGAAATCCTCGAACAGGGTGGCGCTCGCGACGCCGCGGCGCTGTTCCGCGCCTTCCGCGGTCGCGAGCCCAGCGTCGAGCCACTGCTGCGTCACAGCGGCATTCGCGCCGCCTGACAGCGCAGGCACGGCACGCTATCGTAGCCACACCGCCGCCGGCGCTGCCGGCGGCTCTTTGCTCATGGAGGCAACATGGCCGTTCAGAAACGCTTCATCGCCGGCGCCGTCTGCCCCCGCTGTGCCGAGATGGACAAGATCCGCACCTGGGAGCAGAGCGGCGTGCGCTATCGCGACTGCGTCAACTGCGATTTCTTCGAACAGGCGCCCATCGAAGAAGAGACGGCGGCCGAGCTCGAGACCCGCGTCAATCGCGAGCGTGAGGAGCAGCGCCGCAATACCATCCAGACGGTGAGAATTCTCGACCCCGGGAGACGTTGAGCGTGGCGGAGGCGACCGACGCCGCCGGGTCGCGGTCGAGCAGTCGGCGACGCCTGGAGTTGCTCGGTCTGGCAGCCGCCGGCGCGCTGCTGCTGTCACGCCCCGACCTCGCCACGCTGGCCGCCGGTCTGGGGCTGTTCCTGTGGGGCATGAGCCTTCTGGAAGAGGCCATCAAACGGCTCTCCGGTGGCACTCTCGACCGCTGGCTGTACGCCGCCACGCGCCACCCCGGGCGTGCCATTGGCGTCGGCGCCCTGGCCACCGCCCTGGTCCAGTCCAGTTCGCTCATCACCCTGCTGGCGATGTCCTTCGTCAGCGCCGGCCTGGTCGCCCTGCCCGGCGCCATCGCTCTGCTGTTCGGCGCCAACCTCGGAACGACCACCGGGGCCTGGCTGATCGCCACGTTCGGCCTGCGCTTCGACCTGGCCCACTATGCCATGCCGCTGCTCGCCCTCGGCCTGCTCGGCCGTTACCGCCTCAGCGGCCCGCTGGCCGGTATCGCCGGGTTGCTGCTGGGCATCGGCCTGCTGTTCCTCGGTATCGACTTCATGAAGCTCGGCTTCGAGGCCTGGCAGGATGGCCTGCGGCTGGACGGCCTGGCCGGCGACCGGCTGTGGCACTGGCCGCTGTTCGTGGCAATCGGCATCGTCGCCACCGTGGTCATGCAGTCGAGCCATGCGACGCTGCTGCTCACCCTGACGGCCCTGGCCTCGGGGCAACTGCCCTACCTGCCGGCGCTGGCCATCGCCATCGGCGCCAACATCGGTACCACGGTCACCGCCGTGCTGGGCGCGCTTTCCGCCGGCGTCGCGGCACGCCGTCTGGCCGGTGCGCATGTAATCTTCAATCTGGTCACCGCCGCGGTCGCCCTGGTGCTGCTGGTACCACTGGCCTGGCTGGTGGATGTCCTTGCCGAACTGGTGGGACTGGCGGAAACGGCCTGGCCGCTCAAGCTGGCCCTGTTCCACACTCTATTCAACCTGCTCGGCATCGTGCTGATGCTGCCCTGGATCCCGCAGTTGGCCAGCCTGCTCGAGCGCCGTTTTCCCGAGCCCGCCCGACTGCCGCCGTCGCAGGCACGCTACCTCGACAGCTCCGCCCTCAATCATGCGGATACCGCCGCTGCCGCCATGGAGCAGGAGTGTCGGCGCCTCGACCGGCGTGCCTACCATCTGCTGTGCAGCGCCATCCTGCTGCCCAGTGCCGAGGTGATCGGCCACCCACCGCAGCGCCAAGCGGTGGCGGCCCGCATCGACCCCGACGCCTGGCCAGGCATCGATGCCCGCTATCAGGAGCGAATCAAACCGCTGCTCACCGAGATTCTGGAATTCCAGGCACGCCTCGACGTACCGCTGACAGACGCTCAGCAGGCGAGGCTGGACGAGCTGCAGGAACGTTCGCTGCGCATGGTGGAAGCAGTACGCCTCGGCGAGGTGCTGCAGCGTAGCCTTCTGCGCCATGCCGCGCCGGCCAGCCCGCTGCGTGAAGCCCACGACGATCTGCGCCTGGCCATTGCCACCGGCCTCAACCGGCTCGCCGAGGAGAAGGAGGCCGCCACCATCGCCGCGCCCGTCGAAGAAGTGCGCCGTCACTGGCAGCATGAGCTGGCCAAGCGGTTGCGGGAACATCGCCTCGATCCATGGCTCGCCTCGTCGTTGATGAACGACCTGCACCAGGCTGGCCGACTGATCGCAACGCTCACCGAAACGTTCTGCGCCACCCAGCGTGCGGATATCCACACACATATTACGTAACTAGTGCGAAATCCCAGCCAGATCTCATTTTCTCCATCTCGACTTTCGTCGAATGCAAAAAAAGTAATGTCTTGTTTTTACAAGCACTACCCCTGCATGGCGCAGCAATTGCCTATACTCATGTGCGTTACAACGTATTTCATAAGGACCCACTTCAGGTGGGCTCCAATAACGACAAAGGCAAATCGGAGTACTCCAATGCGCTATACCGCCTCCAAACTGATCGCCACCTCCGTGCTCGGTGCGGCTCTGGTCGCCGCCGGCGCCCAGGCCGACGACCGCAGCGACTGGCCCCGTAGCCTGACCGTGGGCACCGCCAGCCAGGGTGGCACCTACTACATCTACGGCTCCGGCTGGGCCAACATGGTCGGCGACGCCCTTGGCGTTTCCTTCGGCGCCGAAGTGACCGGCGGCCCCGTACAGAACGCCACTCTGGTACAAATGGGTGAGCACGACTTCGGCATGGTGACCATGGGTCCGGCCTACGAGGCGTGGACCGGCAACAGCGAACTTGCCCCGGGCGTCGAGCACACCGACATTCGCGCCGTATTCCCGATGTACCAGACCACCCTGCAGATCGTTGCCATGTCCGGCTCGGGCATCAGCTCCGTTGCCGACCTGGACGGCAAGACCGTGGGCGTCGGCCCGGCGGGCGGTACTTCGGACATGTACTATCCGCAGCTGTTCGAGAAGCTCGGCCTCAACGTCAGCACCCGCAACGGCGGTGCTGCCGACCAGGCAGGCCAGTTGCAGGACGGCCTGATCGACGCCTTCGCCTTCGCCGCGGGCGTGCCGATCTCAGCCTTCAACCAGCTCGAAGCCCAAGCCAACGTCAACATCTTCTCCTTCTCCGAGGAAGAGATGGAGCAGTTCCTGGGCGACTTCCCTGAGCTGAGCCCGGCCAGCATCCCGGCTTCCGTCTACAACAGCCTGGACGAAGACCTGCCGGCCGTTTCGATCTGGAACTTCGCCATCACCCATAAGGACATGCCGGAATCTCTGGTCTATGAAGTGACCAAGACCGTGATGGAAAACAACGACCGCATGGTCCAGATCCATGGTGCCGCCAGCGAGACGGTGGCCGAGAACTTCGAGTTCAACACCTTCCTGCCCTGGCATCCGGGTGCCGTACGCTGGTTCGAAGAGAACGGCTACGAGATCCCGGAGGATCTGCGCGGTTGATCTATACGCGCATCGACGCCGGCCTTCGGGCCGGCGTCAACGCCTTAGCCCTCTAAGGCAACTGTAACCCCTCAAGGCATCCCGGCATGACCCACGAAACCCAACCCGAACAAGCCGCCTCGAAGATCGGCACCGAAGGTGTCTCCGACATCCCGATCGCCCATAACGAGCGCGTGCTTTCCGGCCTGCTCGGCCAGACGGTATTTGCCGCCTGTGTCCTCTTTACGGCCATGCATCTCTATGCACTCAACGTCTCACCCATCGAGACCTGGGCGTTTCGCATCATTCACGTGGCCGGTGGCCTGGCCGTAGGCTTCGCCATCACCGCCGCCTATACTCTGGACCGCAGCCCGGGCGAAAGGCACATAGCCAAGGTCGAGTGGTTAGCCATGATTCCGGCCATAGCCGCCATCGTCTATGCCGCCTTCGCCATCGGTTATGCCTGGTTCATCCGGGAAACCCAGGGCACGCCCCCTGCCGGCTGGGTGCTGGTGCACATGAGCTGGGCACTGACGATCGCCACCGGCATCGCCATGATCAGCAGCTGGATCTGGCGCAGCTCGAGCCGCTCCGTCCATTGGGCCGACGCCGTCCTGATCGTCGCTTCGATCATCGTCGCCGCCTACCTGCTGTTCGTGCTGCAGCGCTGGCGCATGGCCGCCGGCACACCGTTTGCCGGACAGACCGAGTTCCTCGTCTCGGCCGTCGGGGTGGCCCTGATCATGGAACTCACCCGCCGCGTAGCGGGGCTGGCGCTGATCCTCATCACCGCCGTGTTCCTGGTCTATGCCTTTGCCGGCCCTTACTTGCCCGGCCTGCTGGAACACCGCGGCTACTCGCCGCAGCGCTTCTTCACCTATCTGTATACCGACAACGGTATCCTCGGCGCGACCACCGCGGTCTCGTCCACCTACATCATTCTGTTCATCACCTTCGCCGCCTTCCTGCAGGCCTCCCGCGTGGGTGACTATTTCGTCAACTTCGCCTTCGCCGCCGCCGGTCGCGCGCGTGGCGGCCCGGCCAAGGTGGCAGTATTCGCTTCCGGCCTGATGGGCATGATCAACGGCACCTCTGCCGGCAACGTCGTGGCGACCGGCTCGCTGACCATTCCGCTGATGAAGAAGGTGGGCTACCACCCGCGCAGCGCTGGCGGCATCGAAGCCGCAGCTTCCACCGGTGGCCAGATCGTACCGCCGATCATGGGCGCGGGCGCCTTCATCATGGCCGAGATCACCGGTATCCCCTATACCGAAATCGCCATTGCCGCACTGATTCCGGCCGCCCTGTACTTCCTCTCCATCTACCTGATGGTGGACCTGGAAGCCCGCCGCGGCGGCATGCAGGGTCTGCCCAAGGACCAACTGCCGGTATTCCGCAAGATGGTCAAACAGGTCTACCTGTTCCTGCCCATCATCATCCTGATCGGCACCCTGTTCATGGGCTACTCGGTGATTCGTGCCGGTACCCTGGCGATGGTCAGCGCCGCCGTGGTGTCCTGGTTCACGCCCCACTGGATGGGCCCCAAGGCGCTGCTCAACGCCCTCTCGCTGGGCGCGCGCATGGCCATTCCGCTGATCGCGGTGTGTGCCTGTGCCGGTATCATCGTCGGCGTCATCGCCCTGACCGGCGTCGGTGCCCGCTTCGCCTCCATGCTGCTGGGGATCGCCGATGCCAGCCATCTGCTGGCACTGTTCTTCGCCATGTGCATCTCGATCCTGCTCGGCATGGGCATGCCCACCACGGCGGCCTACGCGGTAGCCGCTTCGGTGGTGGCGCCGGGCCTGCAGCAGATCGGCATTCCGCCGCTGGTGGCGCACTTCTTCGTGTTCTACTACGCGGTACTCTCGGCCATCACCCCGCCGGTGGCACTGGCCGGTTATGCCGCCGCCGCCATCTCGGGAACCGATCCGCTGAAGACGGCCGTGACCTCCTTCAAGTTCGGTCTGGCCGCATTCATCGTGCCCTTCATGTTCTTCTACAGCCCGGCGCTGCTGATGGACGGCACCTGGATGCAGATCCTGCGCGTGGCCCTCACCGCGGGTGTGGGGATCTACCTGCTGGCCGCCTCGGTGCAGGGCTGGTTCCTCAACGGTGGCGTCAACTTCGTGCAGCGCGTGATGCTGCTGGCCGCCGCGCTGTCGATGATCGCCGGTGGCTGGATGACCGACCTGCTCGGCGTCGGCATCGGCGGGCTGGTGTTCATGTGGCAGGCTGCCGCATTGAAGGCCAAGCCCAAGGCCCTGACCTGATCCGAGATCGGGCGCAAGCCAAGGTGGCCTCGGCCACCTTGGCTTCACCGCCCACCTCACCGACAGGAGACACACCATGAGCACTGGACGGTTCCCCACGCTGTATCCGCTAGTCGCTTCCTGCGCCCTGCTGTTCGGGAGCGCCCCCACCCTGGCCGATGAACGGGCCGATTGGCCGACGGAAGTCCTGTTGGGCACTGCCTCCCTCGGTGGCACCTATCAGGTTTATGGCGACGGTCTGGTGACCCGCCTCATCGACGAACTCGGCATTGACGCCGTCTCCCAGGCGACCGGCGGGCCCTATCACAACATGACGCTGGTCCATACCGGCGAGGCGGAGCTGGGCCTAGTCACCTTGGGCCCGGCCCGCGAACTCTGGGACGGCGAGGCCGAATTCGCCCCCGGCGAGGAGATGCGCGACGTGCGCGCGCTCTTCCCCATGTACCAGACCCCCTTCCATGTGGTGACGCTGGCCGGCTCGGGCATCGAGAGCATCGCCGATCTGAGCGGCAAGCGAGTCGGGGTCGGCCCCATGGGCGGTACCTGCGCCGCCTATTGGCCGCAGTTTCTGGATGCACTGGGCGTCGAGGACGTGCATCTGCAGTATGCCGATGCCAACCATCTGGCCGACTACCTGACCTCTCGGCTGAGTGACGCCTTCGCCTTCTGCGCCGGCCTGCCGATCAGAGCCTTCGAGCGTCTCGAGCGGCGTCGTGACGTGCACATGTTCGGCCTGACGGAGCAAGAGCAGAGCACCCTGCTGGACGCCTTCCCGGTGTCGGCCTTCGAGATTCCCGCCGATACCTATGCCTCGATGGATGCCCCCCACGCTTCGGTGTCGTTCTGGAATTTCGCCATCGGCCACAAGGACCTGCCGGAAAGCTTCGTCTACGAATTGATGAAGCTGGTGCTGGACCACCCCGACGCCATGATGGAGATCCACCCCGCCGCCATCGAAACCCGGGCGGAGCACCTCGACAAGAATGGCGTGATCTGGTTCCACCCCGGGGCGGTACGCTACTACGAGGAGCAAGGCCTCGAAGTGCCGGTCGAAATGCTGCCACCCGAAATGCGCCCGGACGAGGATGCAGACGACGAAGACGCCAGCGACACGGACGACTGACGCCATACCTCCTGACACCCAATCTCACTGACACCCAATGAAGCGGCCCCGCCAGATGGCGGGGCCGAGTCGTTCAAGGGCCGAGTCGTTCAAGAGCTATGTCATTTAAGGGCTAGGAAGCGCAAGCGATAGCGCTCAGGACTCGACCACGCCACAGGCCATACGACCGCCGCCGCCGCCATCCTCCGGCTCGTCGGAGTAGGTGTCGCCGCCTTCGTGGATCATCAGGCTGCGGCCCTGCACGTCATCGACGGTGAGCCGCGGCGCCAGCACCGGCAGGTTCGCCTCGCCGTCTTCGTTGACGATCAGCACCGGCAGGTCGCCCAGATGACCGTCACCATAGGGCCCCTGGTGGCTATCGGTCTCCTCGGGATCGTAGTGGCCTCCCGCCTCGCCGGCGGCCGCCATGTTCCCGTCCTCGTCTTCACCCGGCTCGCAGCTGGGATTCTCGTGGACGTGGAAACCGTACACGCCGGGCGGCATCTCGCGCAGGTCGGGGGTTAGCAACAAGCCGTGGTCGGTATCTTCGAGCGTGATGGTACCGATGGAATCCTCGACGCCATCGGCACTCACCCAATTGATCTCGACTTCGTGGCCTTCCTGGGCCTGGGCTTGTCCCATTCCCGCAGCTAGCATCAGGGAGGCGAAAGCGACTCCCGAAAGGTTGGCATGGCGCATCTAGCGACCTCCTGTTCCTGATTCCATGGACATGCAGGAAACAGGCTAGTCGCAGATGCGCCCCAGCGCCAAAGCGATGGACTCAGCCCAGGTTGTCGAGGATGCGCAGGCAGGGCTCCGCCTGGTTGAGGGTGTAGAAGTGCAGGCCGGGCGCACCGCCGTCGAGCAGGCGCTGACAAAGCCGCGACACCACCTCGGTGCCGAAGGCCGCGATGGCCTCGCTGTCGTCACCGTAGGCCTCGAGCTGCTTGCGGATCCAGCGTGGAATCTCGGCGCCGCAGGCATCGGAGAAACGGGCCAGCTTGGTGTAATTGGTGATTGGCATGATGCCGGGCACGATCGGCGCCTCGACGCCCAGCGCCTGGGCGCGCTCGACGAAGTGGAAGTAAGCCTCGGCGGTGAAGAAGTATTGGGTGATGGCGAGATTGGCCCCCGCTTTCACCTTGCGCGCGAAGTTCTCCAAGTCGCGCTCGAAGCTCGGCGCCTGCGGGTGGGATTCCGGATAGGCCGCCACGGCGATCTCGAAGTGGTCGCCGGTTTCCTCGCGGATGAACTCCACCAGCTCGTTGGCATAGCGCAGCTCACCGATGCCGCCCATGCCCGAGGGCAGATCGCCACGCAGTGCCACCAGGCTGTCGATGCCCTCTTCGCGGTACTGAGCGAGCAGGTCACGCAACTGGGCCTTCTCGCTGCCGATGCAGGAAAGGTGCGGCGCGGTGGTGATGCCGGACTCACGCACGCTTCTCACGGTGTTGAGCGTGCGTCCCTGGGTCGAACCGCCGGCGCCATAGGTGACCGAGAAGAAGCGCGGGTCCCGCTCGGCCAGAGCGTCACGCACCCCGATCAGCTTCTCGCGTCCCGCCTCGGTGTTGGGGGGAAAGAACTCGAAACTGATGCCTAGCGGATATGAGCTGCTCATGAAAATCTCTCTGGTTTGCCGGGAGCGATGCGAATTCCTGCATTCTGCCGTTCGGCCGGACGCCTGACCAATGAAAAGTTCCACGCTGCCACATGAGCTTTCATCATATAGAGCCGGACGATTATAACCGTTCGGTCTGAATTGAGGCAGGTGGCAGACGGGCCTCGGCTGCAAAAGCTCAAACTTCGCTAACAAATCTTCGCTCATGTCACGTTGACCCACGCTCGCGAGACAACGACGCTGGGATAAGAGAAAAGGCGACCGGCCCGGTACGGACACCGGGTTACTCACCAATGAGGAGAACCCCATGACACAGGAACTGATCACCGGTACCGCCGTCTTCGACGACGAGGGCAAGCAGGTCGGCAAGGTGGCGGATACCAGTGACGTGGACAAGGTCGGCATCATCACCGAGACGGGCAGCCGCTTCTGGGTACCCAGCGCACTGCTTACCCACCGCGACCAACGTTGGATGCTGGAGCCTGGCTATACCGAGATATCGCCGGCCGAGGCGAAGACGCAGCAGGCGGAGCGTGAGCTGGATGAAGCCAACGCCGAGACCTTCCCGGCCAGCGATCCGCCCTCCTTCACCATGGGAGACGAGGGCAAGGGCGGCTGAACAGACGCCAACAGCGAAGGATAGGGATGCACGGAGCGCAAAGCAGGAGGTTGAACATGGAGAGATCACGCCAAGAGCGCAATGGCGGACAAAGCACGCAGATGAGCGAAAAAGAGCGTGAATCGTTGCGCGAGGGGGCTCGGCGGCTGACTGAGCGCGACGCTCCCGCCGACCACAAGCCCGACGAACACAGCCCCAACGACAGCGCCGGTCACAAAGGCGGGCGCTCACCCGCCCAGGACGACGTCTACCGTCCGGACGCCAACGTCGACGACCAGAAGCACAGCGGCAAGAAGCCCGGTATCGATACGCGGCGCGAGACGACCCCAGTAGGCGGCACCCAGGTCGTGCGCGACAAGACCTCGCACAAGGAGAACATCGACGACCAGGCCGAGCGGGCCAGGTCGAGCCGGCGCAACGGCTGATTTCGCCACCGCTGAGCGGGTCGATCATGCATGGCTGACAGCCGTCTCGCCGACAGGCATCATATCGGCTTTCGGCGATGGAATGGCGAGCGATGATCGACCCCAGTGCCCTGCTGGGCCCCCTCTGGACCCTTCTGGCCTTCGTCGGCCTCGGCTGGCTGGCGGCACGGCGGCTGGCCATCGATCCACGCCCCATCGCCACGCTGCTGATCTACCTGATCGCGCCGGTCACCTTCTTTCGCGGCCTGCTGCTGGGCGGCCCCACGCCCCACTATCTGCTGCTGACCCTGGCGCTGTTCCTGCTGGCAAGCCTGGTCGCCGCTGCCATCAACCCGCTGGCCAAGCGCTTCCTGTCACCACAGGAGGGCGCGGTGCTCGCCTTCTCCTCCGGCACCGGCAACACCGGCTATTTCGGCCTGCCCATCGCCATGATCCTGCTCCCTCCGGAAGGCGTGACGCTGTACCTGTTCTGTCTGCTCGGCGTGACACTCTACGAGTTCACGGTGGGCTTCTACCTCAGCGCCCGCGGCCAGTTCTCGGTGCGTCAGAGCCTGAGCAAGATCGCGCGCCTGCCCTTGATCTATGCCTTTCTCGCCGCGCTGCTGGTAAGCGGGCTCGGCCTGACGCTGCCGGCCGCGCTGATCGACAGCCTGGCGGTGTTTCCCTCCACCTACACCTTGCTCGGCATGATGATCATCGGCATGACCCTGGGCCGAGTCACGATTCGCGAGATCGACTTGCGTTTCATGACCGGCTGCGTGGCGATCCGCTACCTGCTGTGGCCCTGGCTGATGCTGGCGGTGGTGGTGCTGCTGCAGACGCTGATGACGCTGCCCGACGAGCTAGCCCTGGCGCTTCTGCTGATCGGCGTGGTGCCGATGGCGGCCAACGTGGTGGTGGTCGCCATGGAGCTCGGCATCAAGCCAGAAAAGGGCGCCCTGGCGGTACTGGCCACCACTCTGGCCGCCCCGCTGCTGATTCCGCTCTACCTGCCGCTGCTGATGCGCCTGGCCGGCCTGTAGAACGATTGGCCTTGAAGCCCGGCCCGGTAGAGCTAGCCTGAAGCAAGACACCTTCTGGAAGGAGACCATCATGCATCGTCATGCATATTGGGCGCTCGCCATCGTCATGCTGCTTTTCCTCGCCCCCGCCCAGGCCCACCACGGCTGGGTCGGCGGCGAGACCATCGAGATAGAAGGCACCATCACCCAGGTGCGGCTGGGCAATCCCCACGGCGAAGTGCAACTCGACGTGGATGGCGAAACCTGGACGGTCGAGGTCGGCCAGCCCTGGCGCAACGAACGCGCCGGGTTGGAAGAGGGCGACCTCGCCGAAGGCGTGGAGCTGCGCGTCTCGGGCGAACATGCGCGTGAACGTGTGCTCAAGGCCGAGCAGCTGTGGATCGGCGAGGAGCACTACGTGCTCTATCCAGGGCGAATCTGAATTGGTGACGTGGAAGCCCTGCTGACATCGCTCGCCGATACTGCCCTGGCTGAATGGGTGCGGCTCTCACGCTGGGGCTATGCGGCGATCAATGCCCTGCACGTGCTGGGCATCGCCCTGCTGATCGGCGCCATCATTGCCCTTGACCTGCGCCTGCTGGGTTGGCGCAAACGCTTGCCGCTGCAAGAGCTGGGCCGGCTGCTGCAGCCGGTGGCCGTCGCTGGGCTGCTGCTGGCAATGGCCACCGGGGCGCTGCTGTTTCTCGCCGACCCCAGCGGCTATGCCGCCATGCCGCTGTTCCTGCTCAAGCTGGCGCTGATCGCACTGGCCATCGCCAACGCCCTGCTGCTCAACCTGGGGCCGGGTCTGGCACATGCCACGCCCCGACGGCTGCTCGTGGCCGGCCTTCTGTCGCTGCTGCTATGGCCGGCAGTGCTGCTGGCGGGCCGCATGCTTGCCTTCGTCGATGGCTGACCAATGGAAGCGCCGCCCGCAGGCGGCGCTTCGTTCTCCGTTACTTCGCTTTCCGTTGCCTCGCGATACGCTCAATAGCGATAGGCGTCCGGCTTGTACGGCCCCGCCACCGGCACGCCGGTGTACTTGGCCTGCTGCTCGGTCATCTGCGTGAGTACGCCGCCGAAGCCCTCGACCATGTAGCGAGCCACCTCCTCGTCGAGATGGCGCGGCAGCACGGTAACAGCCAGGCCGCCCTCCTTCTCGGCCGGCGGCAGGTCGGCGAAGCGCTGCTGATAGAGGTGGATCTGCGCCAGCACCTGGTTGGCGAAGGAGCCATCCATCACCCGCGAGGGGTGCCCGGTAGCGTTACCCAGGTTGACCAGGCGCCCTTCGGAGAGCAGCAACAGGTAGTCGCTGCTGGCGGGGTCGAAGTGGCCCGGCGTGCTGTCGCGATAGACCTTGTGCACCTGCGGCTTGACCTCCTCCCAGTGCCAGTGGCGGCGCATGAAGGCGGTATCGATCTCGTTGTCGAAGTGGCCGATGTTGCACACCACCGCGCCGGGCTTGAGCGCCTCGAGCATGGCGGCGTCGCAGGCCTCGATGTTGCCGGTGGCGGTGACCACCAGGTCGATGCGCGAGAGCAACTGGCAATCCACGCTCTGCTTGCCGCGATTGATGCCGTCGACATAGGGCGAGACCACTTCATAGCCGTCCATGCACGCCTGCATGGCGCAGATCGGGTCGATCTCGGCGATCTTGACGATCATGCCCTCCTGGCGCAGCGAGGCCGCCGAGCCCTTGCCCACGTCGCCGTAGCCCACCACCAGCGCCTGCTTGCCAGCCAGCAGGTGGTCGAGGCCACGCTTGATGGCGTCGTTGAGCGAGTGGCGACAGCCATACTTGTTGTCATTCTTCGATTTGGTCACGGCGTCGTTGACGTTGATCGCCGGTACCTTGAGCGTACGGTCGCGCAGCATCTCCTGCAGGCGATGCACGCCGGTAGTGGTCTCCTCGGAGATCCCGTGGATGGCATCGAGCAGCTCGGGGCGCTTGTCATGCAGCAGCGCGGTGAGGTCGCCGCCATCGTCGAGCACCATGTTGGGGGTCCAGCCGTCGGGCCCCGCCACGGTCTGCTCGATGCACCACCAGAACTCCTCTTCCGTCTCGCCCTTCCAGGCGAACACCGGGATGCCCGCCGCGGCAATGGCGGCAGCGGCGTGATCCTGAGTCGAGAAGATGTTGCACGACGACCAGCGCACCGACGCCCCCAGGTCGATCAGGGTTTCGATCAGCACCGCGGTCTGGATGGTCATGTGAATGCAGCCGGCGATGCGCGCCCCGGCCAGCGGCCGTTCGTTGCGATACTTGGCGCGAATCTTCATCAGCGCCGGCATCTCGGTCTCGGCGATGCGGATCTCGCGCCGTCCCCAGTCGGCCAGGCTGATATCGGCGACCTTGAAGTCCTGCGCGGTCGCGGCGGAAACGGCGGGCTGGTTCATGCGTCACCTCTCTCGAGCGGAAAACGGTGCCCCTCACTATAGGCAGGGAACGCCGGCAGCGACAATCAACGCTCGCCTTCCCCTCGCTCATCGATACACTCGAACGGCACCGGAGGCGCCGCACGAAGCGGGGTGGCGGTCCGCTGGAGCCCAACCCGGCAAGAGCCCCAAGAGCCCGTCACGGTGCCACCCCCAGAGGGGATCAGAACTGCAGGCCCAGCGCAAAGCCGCCGAGCAGATAGCAGAACAGCGTGATCAACACGATCCCGACGATGTTGAGGACGACCCCACCCCGGGCCATCTGACCGATGCTGACCGCGCCGGTGCCGAACACGATAGCATTGGGTGGCGTGCCGACCGGCAGCATGAAGGCGCAGGTCGCGGCGAAGGCCGCCGGGATCAGCAGCGTCATCGAGTCGGTGCCGATGCCCACCGCCACACCGCCGAGCACGGGGATGAAGGTCGCGGCCGTGGCCGTGTTGCTGGTCACTTCCGTGAGGAACAGCACGATGGTGGCCACGGCAGCCACCAGCAGCAGGATTGGCAGCACGCCCAGTCCAGTGATCTGCTGACCGAACCAGCTGTCCAGGCCAGTGCCTGCCACGGCGCCGGCAAGGCTCAAGCCGCCGCCGAACAGCAGCAGCACCCCCCAGGGCAGCCCATCCTCGGCATCCTTCCAGTTCAGCACCATCTCGTTGCGACCTCGCGCCGGCAGCACGAACAGCGCAATCCCGGCGGCAACGGCGATGGCGGTATCGTCGAGATTACCCAGCGGCCCCAGCCACTGCCCCACCCCCGGGATGTTGCCGAGAACACCGGGCACCACCCACAGGAACGCCGCCGAGCCGAACACCAGCAGTACCATCTTCTCGCCCTGGGTGAGCGAGCCGAGCTTGCGGACCTCCCCTTCGATCATCTCCTGGCCGCCGGGAATCTCCTCGACCTTGAACGGGTAGAGCACCCGGGTCATCAGTACCCAGCCAACCAGGATGAAGGTGAAGGCCAGCGGCACGCCGAGCATCATCCAGTCGAGAAAACCGATATTGCGGCCCAGCTCGTCGGCGGCGTAGCCGGCGACGATGGCGTTGGGCGGGCTGCCGAGCAGGGTGCCGAGGCCACCCATGCTGGCCGACCAGGCGATGGCCAGCAGCAGGCAGAGGCCGAAGCGCTTGATGTTCTCGTCGGCGATGAAGTCGACGTGACCGGCCCGGTGATGGTCGTGGCCGGCGCTGACCGTCTCGGTGGATTCACCGCTGCGTTCCGCCACCAGGGCCAGCACGGAGAGCCCGATCGGCAGCATCATCAGGGTCGTCGCGGTGTTGGAGACCCACATCGACAGGAACCCCGTGGCAAGCATCATGCCGAGCACGATCCGGTGCGGCGAGACCCCGACCCGGGCCAGGGTCAGCAGCGCGATGCGCCGGTGCAGGTTCCACTTCTCCATGGCGATGGCGATCAGGAAGCCACCGAGGAACAAAAACACGATAGAGCTGGCGTAGGGCGCCGTGGCCTGGGCCACGGTACGCTCCGTCAGCATCGGGATCAGCACGATCGGCAGCAGGGCGGTGGCCGAGAGCGGGATAGCCTCGGTCATCCACCATACCGCCATCAGGGCGCCGATCGTCGCCACCCAGCGCGCATCCGGCGACAGCCCTTCGGCCTGGCCCATGGCGAGCCAGACGATCAGTGCCACCAGCAACCCGAAGGCGCGTAGCCCCCATATCAATCTGGCGGAACGCCCGCCGGCCTCTTCGCCTCCCGGCGCCTCGCCCTGTGTCTGCTCGTGGGGTTGCTTGTCCATTTGTCGGTCTCTCCATTACTTGCTTTACAGTCCTGGTCAGCGAGCGGCGGCCTGCCGGACCTCCATATGTTGGCTCCGACAGCAGCCGCCCGCTGGTGTTCGCCTATCGCTTCTTCTGCGGTGGCAGATCGGTACACACCCCCTCGAACAGTTCGGCGGCCATACCGACCGACTCACCCAGGGTCGGGTGAGGATGGATGGTCTTGCCGATGTCGACCGGGTCGCAGCCCATCTCGATGGCCAGGCACAGCTCGCTGATCAGATCCCCCGCCTGGGTACCGACGATGGCGCCGCCGATGATGCGATGGGTCTCCTCGTCGAAGATCAGCTTGGTGAACCCTTCGTCACGACCGTTGGCGATGGCCCGACCGGAGGCGGCCCAGGGGAAGACCGCCTTGCCGTACTTGATGCCCTCGGCCTTGCACTCGGCCTCGGTCTTGCCGGCCCAGGCGACTTCCGGGTCGGTGTAGGCCACCGAGGGTATCTGCCGGGCATCGAAGAAGCTCTTGTGGCCGGCAGCGGCCTCCGCCGCGACATGCGCCTCGTGCACCGCCTTGTGAGCCAGCATCGGCTGACCGACGATGTCGCCGATGGCGAAGATGTGCCCGACGTTGGTCCGCATCTGTTTGTCGGTGGCGATGAAACCACGTTCGTCGACCGCCACGCCAGCGTTCTCGGCACCGATCTTGTGGCCGTTGGGGCTGCGACCGACCGCTTGCAGAATCATGTCGTACAGCTGCGGTTCGGCGGGAGCGCCCTCGCCCTCGAAGCTGACCTTGAGGCCGTTCTTCTGCGCCTTCACGGCGGTGGTTCGGGTCTTGAGCATCACCTTGTCGAAGCGCGGCTGATTGACCTTCTCCCACACCTTGACCAGGTCGCGGTCGGCGCCGGCCATCAGCCCGTCGAGCATCTCGACCACGTCGATGCGCGTGCCCAGGGTGGAGTAAACCGTAGCCATCTCCAGGCCGATGATGCCGCCGCCGATGACCAGCATGCGCTTGGGAATGGTGGTCAGCTTCAGCGCCCCGGTGGAATCGACCACCCGAGGGTCGTCGGGGATGAAAGGCAGTTTCACCGACTGCGAACCGGCGGCGATGATGCACTTGTCGAACTTGATCACCTGCTTGGCGCCGGTCGGCTCCTGGCCGTCGCCATCGGTCAGGGCGACTTCCAGGTGATGCGGGTCGAGGAAGGTGCCGACCCCGCGCACGACCTCGACCTTGCGCGCCTTGGCCATGCCGGCCAGCCCCCCGGTGAGCTTGCCGACGACCTTCTCCTTCCAGCCGCGCAGCTTGTCGAGATCGATCTTCGGCTTGCCGAAGGCGATGCCATGATCGGCCATGGCGTTGGCCGCATCGGTGACCGCCGCCACATGCAGCAGCGCCTTGGAGGGGATACAGCCGACGTTCAGACACACCCCGCCGAGGCTGCCATAGCGTTCCACCAGCACGGTCTTCATTCCCAGATCGGCGGCCCGGAAGGCGGCCGAGTAGCCGCCCGGCCCGGCACCGAGCACCAGCATCTCGCACTCGAGATCGGCGCCGCCGGCATAGCTGGCCGCCGTGGGGGCGGGCACGGCCGCCGGCGGCTCCGCTGCCTGTGCGGCCGCAGGTGTGGCTGCGTGGGCCGCCCCTTCCGCCTCCAGCATCAGGATCGGCGTGCCTTGCGAAACCCTGTCGCCCACCGCCACCAGCACCTCGGCGACCCTGCCGGCCTTGGGCGCTGGCACGTCCATAGAGGCCTTGTCGGACTCCAGGGTGATCAGCGAATCCTCGGCGCGGATCGTATCGCCGGGGCGTACCAGCACCTCGATCACCGGGACGTCATCGAAATCGCCGATGTCCGGCACCCGCACCTCTTCCAGCCCGCCGCCGCCATAACCACCGCCGGCATCGCCGGGCGCCGGTGAACCGACCCCTTGCTCATGCACTACCGGCTGCGGTTCGCGGTCCATCACCCGGGAGCCCGTCTCGGCCGGCTCCAGCATCAGGATGAGCGAGCCCTCGGAGACCGTGTCGCCCTCCTTGACCTTGAGCGCTGCGACCGTACCCGACACCGGGGAGGGCACGTCCATGGAGGCCTTGTCGGTCTCCAGGGTGATCAGCGGGGTTTCGATGTCGATGGCATCGCCCGGCTTGACCAGCACCTCGATGATCTCGACGTCCTTGAAATCGCCGATATCGGGCACCTTGACTTCGATTGCATTGGCCATGTCGTCGACTCCTCACATAATGATGCGCCGCATGTCGGCGAGCAGGTTGGCGAAATGGACGTTGAAGCGGGCCGCGGCGGCGCCGTCGATCACCCGGTGATCCCAGGAGAGCGACAGCGGCAGCATGTAGCGCCACTCCGAGTGCTTGCCGTCCGGCGAGACCTGCTTCCAGAAGGAGCGACACACGCCCATGATGGCCACCTCGGGGGCGTTGATGATGGGCGTGAAATAGAGCCCGCCGATGCCGCCGAGGGAGGAGATGGTGAAACAGCCGCCCTGCATCTGATCGGGCTTGAGCTTGCCGTCGCGGGCCAGCTTGGCCAGCGCCCCCATTTCCTGGGCGATCTCGACCACGCCCTTCTTGTCCGCGTCACGGATCACCGGCACCACCAGGCCGTTGGGCGTATCGGCGGCGAAGCCGATATGGTAGTAGCGCTTGAGGATCAGCTGGTCGCCGTCCAGCGAGGCATTGAACTCGGGGAACTGCTTCAAGGTGGCGACCGCGGCCTTGATCATGAACGCCAGCATGCTGACCTTGGCGCCCGACTTCTCGTTGTCCTTGTTGAACTGCACCCGGAAGGCTTCAAGTTCGGTGATATCGGCCTCGTCGTGGTTGGTGACATGGGGAATCTGCACCCAGTTGCGGTGCAGGTTGGCGCCGGAGATCTTCTTGATACGCGACAGCGGCTGGGTCTCCACCGGGCCGAACTTGCTGAAGTCCACCTGGGGCCAGGGCAGCAGATCCAGCCCCCCGCCGCCGGCTGGAGCGCCGGTTGAAGTGCTAGCCGCCGCCGAGGCACCGCCCCCAGAGAAGTTGTGGACAGCGAAGTTGCGGATGTCCTCCTGAGTCACCCTCCCCTTGAGGCCGGTCGCCGGCACGCGGGTCAGGTCCACCTCCAGCTCGCGTGCCAGGCGGCGCGCAGAGGGGCTGGCATGAACCCTGCTGAAATCCGCGATCGGACCGCTCGGCGCTGCGGTAGCGGTCGCCGTAGATGAAGCAGCCGGAGCAGCGGCCGCTGCCGCTGGCTGCCCTTCGCTGCCGCCGGGCGCCGCTGGCTTTTCATCCGCCCCGCTCGGTGCCGCCGCCCCCGCTTCGCTCTCCAGCAGCAGCACCAGGCTGCCCTCGGAGACCGTGTCGCCGAGCTTGACCTTGAGCTCCTTGACCGTGCCCGCCGCTGGCGCCGGCACATCCATCGACGCCTTGTCCGATTCCACGGTGATCAGCGGGTCCTCGACCTGGATCGTGTCGCCGGCCTGGACGTGGATTTCGATGATCGGGACATCGGTGTAATCGCCGATGTCCGGTACCTTGATCTCTTGAATGGCCACTGTTGTTCTCCTTCGGCTCAGGCGTACAGGGGGTTGGGCTTTTCGGGGTCGATGCCGTACTTGGCGATGGCATCGCGCACCTTGGCGCTCTTGAGCTTGCCCTCGTCGACCAGGGCCTGCAGCGCGGTCAGGACGACGTAGTGCCGATCCACCTCGAAATGGCGGCGCAGCGCCTCGCGGCTGTCGGAACGACCGAAGCCGTCGGTACCCAGCACCTCGTAGCGCCGCGGCACGAAAGGCCGGATCTGTTCGGCGAACATGCGGATGTAGTCGGTCGAGGCGATCACCGGCCCTTCGGTGCCTTCCAGGCACTGCTCGACATAGCTCTTGCGCGGTGTCTCGCCGGGGTGCAGCCGGTTCCAGCGCTTGACCGCATGGCCGTCGCGGGCCAGCTCGTTGAAGCTCGGGCAGCTCCAGACGTCGGCCGCTACGCCCCAGTCGTCGCGCAGCAGCTCCACCGCGGCAATCACCTCGTTGAGGAGGCTGCCGCAGCCCAGCAGCTGCACCCGCGGCGCCTTGGCCTTGCCCTCGGCCTGGCTGAACCGGTACATGCCCTTGATGATGCCCTCTTCGGCGCCTTCGGGCAGAGCCGGATGGTGGTAGTTCTCGTTCATAGTGGTGATGTAGTAGAAGACGTCCTGCTGCTCTTCGTACATGCGCTTGAGGCCATCGCGCACGATCACCGCCACTTCGTAGTGGAAGGTCGGGTCATAGGCCATGCAATTGGGGATGAACTGGGCGAACAGCTGGCTGTGGCCGTCCTGGTGCTGCAGCCCTTCGCCGTTGAGGGTGGTGCGCCCCGAGGTGCCGCCGATCAGGAACCCCCGCGCCAGCATGTCGCCGGCCGCCCAGGCCAGGTCGCCGACGCGCTGGAAGCCGAACATGGAGTAGTAGATGTAGAACGGGATCATGGTGACCCCGTGGTTGCTGTACGAGGTGGCGGCGGCGATCCACGACGACATGGCCCCGTCCTCGTTGATGCCCTCCTGCAGGATCTGCCCCTTCTGGTCCTCGCGGTAAGGCATGATCTCCTCGGCGTCCATGGGCACGTATTTCTGCCCTTCCGGCGCGTAGATGCCGATCTGCCGGAACATGCCTTCCATGCCGAAGGTGCGCGACTCGTCGGCAACGATCGGGGTCAACCGCGGCCCCAGGGTCTTGTCCCGGGCCAGGGAGACCATGATGCGCACCATGGCCATGGTGGTGGACATGGTGCGCTCGCCGGTGTCCGCCAGCACCTGCTTGAACATCTCCAGAGGCGGCGCCTCGAGCCGGTCGCCGTTGCGCTGACGCTGGGGCAGGTAGCCTCCCAGGGCCTGGCGCTGAGCGTGCAGGAACTGCATCTCGGCGCTCTCTTCCGGCGGCTTGATGAAGGCTGCCGCGGTGACCTGTTCGTCGCTGAAGGGCAGATCGAAGCGCTTCTGGAAGTAGCGCAGGTTGTCCTCACCCAGCTTCTTCTTCTGGTGGGTGATGTTCTGGCCCTCGCCGCCCTCGCCCATACCGTAGCCCTTGACGGTCTTCATCAGCAGCACCGAGGGCTTGTCCTTGGTGTTGACCGCGGCGTGATAGGCGGCGTAGACCTTCTGCGGGTCGTGGCCGCCGCGGATCAGCTTGTAGTAGATGTCGTCGTCCGACAGGTGAGCGACCATCTCCTTGAGCTCCGGGTACTTGCCGAAGAAGTGCTCGCGGATGTAGCCGCCGCCCTTGACCTTGAAGTTCTGGTACTCGCCGTCGACGCACTCCTCCATGCGCTTGCGCAGCAGGCCCTGGGTGTCCTTGGCCAGCAGCTCGTCCCAGCCCGAGCCCCACAGGCACTTGATGACGTTCCAGCCCGCCCCGCGGAAGTTGCCCTCCAGCTCCTGGACGATCTTGCCGTTGCCCCGCACTGGACCGTCCAGGCGCTGCAGGTTGCAGTTGATCACGAAGATCAGATTGTCCAGCTTCTCGCGGCTGGCCAGGGCGATGGCCCCCTGGGACTGGGGCTCGTCCATCTCGCCGTCGCCGAGGAAGGCCCACACCTTGCGCCCCTCGGTGTCGGCCAGCCCGCGGTTCTGGAGATACTTCATGAAGCGGGCCTGATAGATGGCCATGATCGGCCCCAGTCCCATGGAGACGGTGGAAACCTGCCAGAAGTCCGGCATCAGGTAAGGATGGGGGTAGGAGGAGATTCCCTTGCCGTCCACCTCCAGGCGGAAGTTCTCCAGCTGCTCCTCGGAGAGCCGCCCTTCCAGGAACGCCCGCGCATAGATGCCCGGAGCGCAATGGCCCTGCACGTAGATGATGTCACCGCCGTGGCCGTCGCTGGGGGCCTGCCAGAAATGGTTGAAACCCACCTCGTACATCACTGCCGAAGACTGGTAGCTGGCGATATGCCCGCCGGGTTCGGCGGGTTTCTTGTTGGCGCGTACGACCATGGCCATGGCGTTCCAGCGCAGATAGGCGATCAGCCGCTGCAGCAGGGCCGCGTCGCCGGGCAGCTTGGCCTCCTTGTGGGGCGGGATGGTGTTCACATAGGGCGTGCGGGTGGTGTCCGGCGCCTCGGCCCCGGTGCGGTAGGCCTCCTCCACCGCCTTGTGCAGCAGGTAGGTGGCCCGCTCGGGGCCCACCCGTTCCACCACCACGTCGACGGCTTCCTGCCACTCCCGGGTTTCCTGGGGATCGAAGTCGTTGTAATCATCGAAAGCCATGGGGCGTCTCCCTTGATCGTTGGCTCGGGCTTGTTGTTGTTGGTGTTCGCTGTCAGCGATGGGTCTGCGCCTCGACCACGGCGAAAGCGCTCATGTTGGCGATGCCCCTTGCGGTCACCGTGCGGTTGAGCACATGCACCGGCTTGGCGGCCCCCAGCAGGATGGGCCCCACCGGCACGCCGTTGCCCAGCACCTTCAGCGCGGTGAAGGCGATGTTTGCCGCGTCCAGGTTGGGCATGATCAGCAGGTTGGCCTCACCCTCGAGCAGCGAATCGGGCAGGATGCGTCCGCGTACGCCCATGGAGAGCGCCGAGTCGGCCTGCATCTCGCCATCCACCACCAGCTCCGGATCGCGTTCGCGGATCAGCGCCAGCGCTTCACGCATCTTCACCGCGCTGGCGAAGTCGGAGCTGCCGAAGTTGGAGTGGGAGACCAGGGCGGCCCGGGGGGTGATGCCGAAACGTCGCACCTGCTCCGCGGCCAGCAGGGTGATCTCGGCGATCTGGCTGGCGTCGGGGTCGTAGTTGACGAAGGGGTCGGCAATGAACAGCGTGGCCCGCTCGAGGATCAGCAGCTGCAGGGCGGCAGGCGTGCTGACGCCCTCGCGCAGGCCGATGACGTCCAGCACCAGATCCAGGTGCTCGTGGTAGGTGCCCACGGGGCCGGCGATCACGGCATCCACCTCGCCCCGGCGCAGCAGCAGCGAGGCCAGGATGGTGGAGCGGCTGCGCACGCGCTTCTCGGCGGCCTCGGGATGCACGCCACGCCGTCCCATCAGCTGGTGGTACTCGCTGGCCAGGGTGGAGCAGTCGGGATAGTCCCGCGCGTCGATCAGCTCGAAATCGACGCCGGCCCTCACCGGCAGGCCCAGCTCTTCGATGCGCGCCTCGATGACCTTACGGCGGCCGATCAGCACGGGCTTGGCATAGTGCTGGCTGACGCAGACCTCCATGGCACGCAGGACGCGCTCGTCCTCGCCTTCGGCGTAGAGCAGGCGCAGCGGGTTCTGCCGAGCCCGCTCGAACACCGGCTCCATCACGTTGCCGGAGCGGTATACCAGCCGCGACAACGAGCGGGCATAGGCCTTCAGGTCGGCGATGGGTCGGGTGGCTACACCGCTGTCCATGGCGGCCTTGGCCACTGCCGGCGGGATGGTGTCGATCAGACGCGGGTCGAAGGGTTTGGGCAGGATGTAGTCCGGGCCAAAGGTCAACGCCTGGCCGCCATAGGCCACCGCCACCGTTTCCGGCACCGTGGTGGTCGCCATGTCGGCGATGGCCTTGACGGTGGCCAGCTTCATCTCCTCGTTGATCGTGGTGGCGCCGCAGTCCAGCGCTCCGCGGAAGATGAACGGGAAGCACAGCACGTTGTTGACCTGGTTGGGGTAGTCCGAGCGCCCGGTGGCGATCACCGCATCCGGGCGTATCGCCTTGGCCTCTTCCGGCATGATCTCCGGGATGGGATTGGCCATGGCCAGGATCAGCGGGCGGTCGGCCATGGTGGCCACCATCTCCGGCTTGAGCGCGCCCCCGGCCGAGAGACCGAAGAACACGTCGGCCCCCTCGATGGCATCGGCCAGAGTGCGGGCCTCGGTGGCCACCGCGTAACGCGCCTTGTAGGGATCCATGTCGTCGGTGCGCTCGGTGTGGACCACGCCGCTGCGGTCGCAGACCAGGATGTTCTCCGGGCGTACCCCCAGGGAGACCGCCAGGTCCAGACAGGCCAGGGCCGCAGAGCCCGCGCCGTTGCACACCAGGCGGATATCCCCGAGCTCCTTGCCCACCACCCGCAGGCCGTTGAGCAGGGCGGCCCCCGCCACGATGGCGGTACCGTGCTGGTCGTCGTGAAAGACCGGGATCTTCATCCGCTCGCGCAGACGACGCTCGATCTCGAAGCACTCCGGTGCCTTGATGTCCTCCAGGTTGATGCCGCCGAAGGTCGCCTCCAGGCCGGCGATGATCTCGATCAGCTTGTCCGGGTCGCGCTCCTCAATCTCGATATCGAACACGTCCACGTCAGCGAACTTCTTGAACAGTACGGCCTTGCCTTCCATGACCGGCTTGGAGGCCAGAGCGCCGATGGCCCCCAGCCCCAGAACCGCCGTGCCATTGCTGACCACGGCTACTAGGTTGCCGCGGGCGGTGTACTCGGCGGCCTGGAGAGGGTCGCGCTCTATCTCCTCGCAGGCTGCGGCCACACCGGGAGAATAGGCCAGGGACAGATCCCGCTGGCTGGCCATCGGCTTGGTCGCCTGGATCGCCAGCTTGCCGGGGCGGGGAAACCGATGGTATTGCAAGGCGCTGTCGCGCAAATCGTCTGCCATGTGCTTCGCCTCTTCTCGCTTTCACACTTCGCGGCGATAGAGGAGTCGATGATCGCGTTGCCGATCGCCTTCTCGAACTGTTGCCAGGCCGGTTCCGCTGGCCACACCACAATTCCCTCTACGCCGCACTCAGCTCGTCATGTCGTGCCCACTTGTCATTGTAGGAGCCGCGCGTCTCATGGGGCGCAGTCTGCATTCAGCAACCAATGCGCCTAAATGAGTGAAAGAAAAGGCTTTCAATCGCTTAGCGAACCGCTATGCGACTTTGGTCGCAGCAACGACGACTCAGGTTTGGCTGGATATGTGCACAATCGGCGAATTCGGCATACGAAGTTCCGCACAGCAACGCAAGCGACTGCCTTACCTACGAATTATCCTCGCGAAAGGAACCGGCAGCGGTAGCAGGCGCACCATGCCTCGTGCGCATTCCCGCACAGGCAGCCTGCGCCCCGGCCCCTTGTGCCCCCGTCCCTCGTGTTCCCCACCATAGCAGCAGGCCCCGCACGGCGAAGCCGGCGGGGCCTGTCATTTCGAGCTTGGGCGAGTGCTTACAAACCGGCGGCCTGACGCAGTGCCGCGGCACGATCGGTGCGCTCCCAGGGGAAGGCGGTGAAGGTCTCGGTGTGCTCCTGGCCCTTGGTGTCCTTCCAGTGGTAGCTGGTCTCGAAGGGCTCGCGACCGAAGTGGCCGTAGGCCGCGGTGAGCTGATACATCGGGTGCAGCAGATCGAGCATGCGGGTGATGGCAAAGGGGCGCAGATCGAAGTGCTCGCGCGTCAGCTCGATGATGCGCGCCTCGTCCACCTTGGCCGTGCCGAAAGTGTTGATCGACACCGAGGTGGGCTCGGCTACGCCGATGGCGTAGGAGACCTGGATCTCACAGCGGTCGGCGAGCCCGGCGGCAACGATGTTCTTGGCCACGTAGCGCCCGGCGTAGGCGGCGCTGCGGTCGACCTTGGAGGGGTCCTTCCCGGAGAAGGCACCGCCGCCGTGGCGCGCCATGCCGCCGTAGGTATCGACGATGATCTTGCGCCCGGTGAGGCCACAGTCGCCTACCGGGCCGCCGATGACGAACTTGCCGGTAGGGTTGATGTGGTACTTGGTCGACTCGGTCAGCCACTCCGCCGGGATCACCTCCTCGATGATCTCGCGCTTGACCATGCGCCGCAGCTCCTCCTGATCGATCTCCGGCGCGTGCTGGGTCGAGAGCACCACCGCCTCGACCCCGCAGGGCATTCCCGCCTCATCGTAGCGGAAGGTGACCTGGCTCTTGGCATCCGGGCGCAGCCAAGGCAGCAGGCCGTGCTTGCGCAGCTCGGCCTGACGTTCCACCAGGCGATGGGCGTAGTGGATCGGCGCCGGCATGTAGGTGTCGGTCTCGTTGGTGGCGTAGCCGAACATCAGGCCCTGATCGCCCGCCCCCTGATCCTCCGGCTTGCTGCGATCCACGCCCTGGGCGATGTCCACGCTCTGCTTGCCGATCAGGTTGAGCACGCCGCAGGTCTCACCGTCGAAACCGACCTCGGAGGAGGTATAGCCGATCTCGATGATCACCTTGCGCACCAGCTCTTCCAGGTCGACCCAGGCCGAAGTGGTGATCTCGCCGGCGACGATGGCCACCCCGGTCTTGACCAGCGTCTCGCAGGCCACCCGGGCATGCTTGTCGCGGGCAATGATGGCGTCCAGCACCGCATCGGAGATCTGATCGGCGATCTTGTCCGGATGTCCCTCGGAGACGGATTCGGAGGTGAACAGGGAATATTCGCTCATGCGTGTCGACCCTTCTATGTATCGGCAAGCTTTAATATCGATAAGCTTTAGTATGGCAAGCGCTAGTATCGGCAAGGCGCGGCGGTGCGTCGAAGCAGGGTGACGACACCTCATGCTGCATGATGCCTGGCTTCCTGCCTGGCGAGCCTGCAGCGCTGTGAGCACCCGAGTTTACATGCTGCCACCCGGGCTGGCACCCGTCATTTGATGACCGGCGGCAAGTCGGCGACAATAGGCGGCCGAATTCGACCGCGCCGTGCCTTCCTGCGGCGCCCAGCCAGAACGCTATCGGCAGGCCCGGCAGGCCGCCGTTGACTTGCCCCATTCTGCCGCAGGCGAGGAGCTTACCCAAATGCCATCCCGTTTCGAACTGGCCAACGCCATTCGCGCCCTGTCCATGGATGCCGTCCAGAAGGCGAAATCCGGCCATCCCGGCGCGCCCATGGGCATGGCCGACATCGCCGAAGTGCTGTGGAACGACTACCTCAAGCACAACCCCGACGACCCGAAATGGCCCGACCGCGACCGCTTCGTGCTCTCCAACGGTCACGGCTCGATGCTGCTCTACTCGCTGCTGCACCTGACCGGCTACGATCTGGAGCTCGAGCAGCTGCGCAACTTCCGCCAGCTGCACTCCAAGACCGCCGGCCACCCCGAGTTCGGCTACGCCCCGGGCGTGGAGACCACCACCGGCCCGCTGGGCCAGGGCCTGGCCAATGCCGTGGGCATGGCCATCGCCGAGAAGACCCTGGCTGCACAGTTCAACCGCCCCGGCCACACCATCGTCGACCACCAGACCTACTGTTTCGCCGGTGACGGCTGCATGATGGAAGGCATCTCCCACGAGGTCTGCTCGCTGGCCGGCACCCTGGGCCTGGGCAAGCTCACGGTGTTCTACGATGACAACGGCATCTCCATCGACGGCGAGGTCGAGGGCTGGTTCACCGACGACACCGCCAAGCGCTTCGAGGCCTACGGCTGGCACGTGGTGCCCAACGTCGACGGTCACAATCCCGAAGAGATCAAGGCCGCCATCGAACTGGCCCGCAGCCACGAGGAGAAGCCGAGCCTGATCATCTGCAAGACGGTGATCGGCTTCGGCGCGCCCAACAAGCAGGGCAAGGAGGAGTGCCACGGCGCTCCGCTGGGCGACGAGGAAGTGGCCGCCGCGCGCAAGCAGCTCGACTGGCCCCATGCGCCGTTCCACATTCCCGAGCCCGTCTATCAGGGCTGGGACGCCCGCGAGCGCGGCAAGTCGCAGCAGGAAGACTGGCAGACCCGCTTCGCCCGCTACCGTGACGAGCACCCCGAGCTGGCCAAGGAGTTCAGCCGTCGCAACCAGTGCAAGCTGCCGACGGAGATCACCAGCGAAGCCTTCATCGAGAAGATGCAGCAGAAGGGCGAGACCATCGCCACGCGCAAGGCCTCGCTGTTGTGCCTCAACGAGCTCGGCCCGCAACTGCCCGAACTGCTCGGCGGCAGCGCCGACCTGGCGCCTTCCAATCTGACCTTCTGGAGCGGCGCCAAGCCGATCTCCCGCGAGAACCCGGGCGGCAACTACCTGCACTACGGTGTACGCGAGTTCGGCATGGGCGCGATCATGAACGGCATCGTGTTGCACGGTGGCTTCATCCCCTACGGCGCTACCTTCCTGATCTTCATGGAGTACATGCGCAACTCGGTGCGCATGGCGGCGCTGATGGGCAAGCGCGCCATCTACGTCTTCACCCACGACTCCATCGGCCTGGGCGAGGATGGCCCCACCCACCAGCCGATCGAGCAGCTGACCAGCCTGCGCAGCACGCCCAATCTGAGCACCTGGCGCCCCTGCGACGCGGTGGAGACTGCCGCCGCCTGGGACGCCGCGATCAAGCGCAACTCCGGTCCCACCGCGCTGGTGCTGTCGCGCCAGAACCTGCCGCACCAGGAGCGCAGCAAGCAGCAGCTGGCCGAGATCCAGCGCGGCGCTTATGTGCTGAAAGAGAGTCAGGGCGCCCCCGAGCTGATCCTGATCGCCACCGGCTCCGAAGTGGCGCTGGCCATGGCGGCCGCCGCCGAGCTGGAGGGCCAGGGCCGCGCTGTGCGTGTGGTCTCCATGCCCTCGGCCTACCGCTTCGACGGCCAGGACGCCGAGTACCGCGAGAAGGTGCTGCCGCGTGCGGTGACCAAGCGCATCGCCATCGAGGCCGGCCACGCCGACTACTGGTACAAGTATGTGGGCCTCGACGGCCGCGTGATCGGCATGACCACCTACGGCGAGTCCGCCCCGGCGGATGATCTGTTCAAGCACTTCGGCTTCACCAAGGAGAACGTGGTGAATCAGGCCAAGGAACTGCTGGGCTGAGGGCTTGCCCTAGCGGTAGCTAGTAGCATGTCGCTAATAGCATGAAGAAAGGGCATGACCGGCGGTCATGCCCTTTTTGCTTTGGCTGTTTGCCTGAGAGTGCTTGCTTGAGGGTACTCAGGCCACCGTCACGCTCTGGTCGAGATAGACGTCCTGAATGGCGTGCAGCAGCTCGACCCCCTCGCTCATGGGCTTCTGGAACGCCTTGCGTCCGGAGATCAGGCCCATGCCGCCGGCGCGCTTGTTGATCACCGCAGTGCGCACCGCCTCGCCCAGGTCTGAGTGGCCCTTGGAGCCGCCGCCGGAGTTGATCAGCCCGGCACGGCCCATGTAGCAGCAGGCCACCTGATAGCGAGCCAGGTCGATGGGGTGCTCCGAGGTCAGCTCGCTGTAGACCTTGGCGTGAGTGTGGCCGAAGCCGATGTCCTGATAACCGCCGTTGGTCTCGGGCAGCTTCTGCTTGACGATGTCGGCCTTGAGGGTCGCCGCCAAGTGGTTGGCCTGGCCGGTGAGATCCGCCGCCACGTGGTAGTCCTTGCCCTCGTGCTTGAAGCCAGGGTTGCGCAGGTAGGCCCACAGCACCGTGGCCATGCCCAGCTGGTGAGCACGCTCGAAGGCCTCGCTGATCTCCATGATCTGGCGACGGCTCTCGGGGGAGCCGAAATAGATGGTCGCCCCTACCGCCACGCAGCCCATGTCGTGGGCCTGCTCCACTTCGGCGAACAGGGTCTGGTCGTACATCGCCGGGTAGCTCAGCGTCTCGTTGTGGTTGAGCTTGAGCATCATCGGAATACGATGGGCGTAGCGCCGCGCCACCGACGAGAGCACGCCCAGGGTGGAGGCCACACCGTTGCAGCCGCCCTCGATGGCCAGCTCGACGATGTTGGCCGGGTCGAAGTAGCGCGGGTTGGGGGCGAACGAGGCGCCCGCCGAGTGCTCGATGCCCTGGTCCACCGGCAGCAGGCTGAGGTAGCCGGTGCCGGCCAGGCGACCGTGGCCGAACATCGCCTGCAGGCTGCGCATCACCGCCGGGCTGCGGTCGCTGTCGGCGACGACCCGGCTGACGAAATCCGGCCCCGGCAAGTGCAACTGTTCGCGGGGAAAGCCACGGCAACGGTGATCCAGCAGGTATTCGGCGTCGTCACCCAGCAGTTGGGTAATGTCGGTCATGTCTTCCTCTCCATGGTGTCGTGAATCGCTATTCCCAGCGTAGTGAAAACCGTACCGAGCGTTGCCCCTGCTTGCAAACGGAAGCGCCCTTTCACAAGGAAAGGGTGCTTCGCATCATGCAGCCTGTATCTCTATGCGTCGGCTCCTGTGCCTCTCCTTCCTCGGCAATCGCAGATGGAGCACGCCGTTTTCCAGGCGCGCCTCAATGGCAGCGGTATCGATCTCGTGGCTGAGCGTGAAGCGCCGCTCGTAGCGCTGCGCCTGAGCTTCGGCATAAGTGGCCGACAGGCCCTCGGGCATGTCGATGCGAATCTCGCCTTCGATGCTGAGCAGATTGCCATCGACCTCCACGTTCAGCCCCTCGGGAGTGACCCCTGGCATGTCGGCAACCACGAACAGCGCATCGTTCTCCTCATAGATATCCACGGGTGGCCGCATTGCCCGGCTACGCCGCTCGCGCGCCGGCACACTGGCCTGCGCCTCATGACGAGTGACTTCATTCATGTTCATCACCTCCAATGCACTGACTTGACGCAATCGTGACATCGAAGCGACTCATGCCGCCTGGACATCGATGCGACGCGGCTTGAGCTCCTCTCGCTTGGGCAGATGGATCTCGAACACCCCGTCATGACAGCGCGCCTCGGCACGCTCCACGTCGATGCCGTCGGGCAGGCTGATGGAGCGCACGAATTCGCCGTCGAAGCGCTCACGACGGAAGCAAGGCCGCTTGCGATCGCCCGCTTTCTCTCCCGGCAGGGCATCGCGCCGCCCGCGCAGGGTCAGCACGTTATCCTGCACGCTGATGTCGAGATCCTCCCGGGCCAGGCCGGCGGCGAGCACGTACACGCGAACGGCATCGTCGGTGCGTCCGACGTTGATCATCGGGAAGCTGCCGCGGGGCACCGAGCGGATGTCCGCGGCACCCTCCTGGAAGATCTCATCGAGCCACGGGCGGAACCAGTCGAGGCCCGAGCCGATGCCATTATCGAAACGCTTGAGATCTCCGAACATATCGAACACCTCCTACGCTTGGCAGATCGTTGACAGGTAAGGTCATCTAGACACGACACATAGGCCGAAACCTGCTGTGCCGTATCGTTTCAATAGGGTCTCGGCGCCCTTTTTCAAGAGCTGCGACAGGCCTGATCTGGCCAAGCGGAGCCAGCGACGGGAGCGCGGATCACAAGGGGAAAAAAATGCCCAGATGCGCTAGAATCGCCGCTTTCCGTCGGCAAGAGCGAGTTCCCCGCCCCATGGCCCAGCGCATCGCCATCAATGGTTACGGTCGTATCGGTCAGTGCGTGCTGCGCGCGCTGCTGGAGCGGCAGTTGAACCGGCCCGACGCCCAGGCGCTGGAAGTGGTGGCGATCAACGAGCTCTCCGACCTGGACACCATCGCCTACCTGACCCGCTACGACACCACCCACGGTCGCTTCCCGGGGCAGGTGACGACCGCCGGGGATCGCATGATCGTCGACGGCTCGTCCATCACGATTCTCACCGAGCCGGAGCCAAGCCGCCTGCCCTGGGCAGAACTCGGCATCGACCTGGTACTGGAGTGCTCCGGCAGCTTCAAGGATCGCGCCACCGCCGAGGCGCATCTTGCCGCCGGGGCCGGACGGCTGCTGTTCTCCCAGCCCGCCGAGAGCGACGTCGACGCCACCATCGTCTGCGGTATCAACGACGGCGAACTGGCCGCCGAGCACCGCATCGTCTCGGCCGCCTCGTGCACCACCAACTGCCTGGTGCCGGTGCTCACGGTACTCGACCGGGCGCTGGGCATCGAGCACGGCGTTACCACCACCGTGCACTCGGCGATGAACGACCAGCCGGTGATCGACGCCTACCACCAGACCGACCTGCGCCTGACGCGCTCGGCGATGCACTCCATCGTGCCCGTCGACACCAGCCTGGCCCGCGGCATCAACCGCCTGATGCCGCACCTGGCCGGACGCTTCGAATGTCTGCACATGCGCGTGCCGACGATCAACGTCTCGGCCATGGACCTGTCGCTCTGCGTACGCCGCGACACCACCGCCGCCGAGGTCAACGCCCTGCTGCGCGAGGCCAGCGACGGCCCCCTGGCCGGCCTGCTCGGCTACACCGAGGAGCCCATGGCCTCGATCGACTTCAACCACGACCCCCGCTCGGGTATCGTTGACGCCACTCAAACCCGGGTGGCGGGCAAACGCCTGATCAAGCTGCTGTGCTGGTTCGACAACGAGTGGGGCTTCGCCAACCGCATGCTCGACGTCGCCCAGCGCCTGGCGGTGCTACCCGCGGCGAGCCGCTGACCCGGCTTCGGTTTCCCTCAATCAAGGAAAGGAAGACGCCCGATGAACGTGCTCAAGATGACCGACCTGGCATTGCAAGGTAAGCGAGTACTGATCCGCGAGGACCTGAACGTACCCGTCAAGCACGGCAAGGTGACCAGCGACGCCCGTCTGCGGGCCAGCCTGCCGACCATCAAGGCAGCCGCGGAAGCCGGCGCCAAGGTCATGCTGATGAGCCACCTGGGGCGCCCCACCGAAGGCGAACCGGCCGCGGAGTTCTCGCTGGCGCCGGTGGCCGAGCGCCTCGGCGAACTGCTCGGACGCCCGGTGCGGCTGGTCGAGGACTATCTCGACACCGCCCAGGATCTGGCCGAAGGCGAAGTGGTGTTGCTCGAGAACGTACGCTTCAACGAGGGCGAGAAGAAGGACGACGAGACTCTCGCCCAGCAGTATGCCGCCCTGTGCGACATCTACGTGATGGACGCCTTCGGCACCGCCCACCGCGCCCAGGCCTCCACTCACGGCGTGGCACGCTTCGCCCCGCAGGCCTGCGCCGGACCGCTGCTGGCCGCGGAGCTCGATGCCCTGGAGAAGGCGCTGGCCACGCCCAAGCGCCCCATGGTCGCCATCGTAGGCGGCTCCAAGGTCTCGACCAAGCTCGAGGTGCTCAACGCCCTCTCCGCCAAGTGCGACCAGCTCATCGTCGGCGGCGGCATCGCCAACACCTTCATCGCCGCGGCAGGCCACAACGTGGGCAAGTCGCTGTATGAAGCCGACCTGGTCGCCCAGGCCAAGGCCCTGATGGCCAAAGTCGAGATCCCGCTGCCCACCGATGTGGTGGTGGCCACCGAGTTCTCCGAATCGGCCGAAGCCGTGGTCAAGCCGGTCGATCAGGTAAGCGACGACGAGATGATCCTCGACATCGGCCCCGACACCGCGGGCCGACTGGCCGGCCTGCTCAAGGACGCCGGCACCATCCTTTGGAACGGCCCGGTAGGCGTGTTCGAGATCGACCAGTTCGGCAAGGGCACCGAGGCACTGTCGCGCGCCATCGCCGAGAGCAACGGCTTCTCCATCGCCGGCGGCGGCGACACCCTGGCCGCCATCGACAAGTACGACATCGCGCAGCAGGTCTCCTACATCTCCACCGGCGGCGGTGCCTTCCTCGAGTACGTCGAGGGCAAGGTGCTGCCGGCGGTGAAGGCGCTGGAAGACGCTGCACACTGACCCGACCCGCTACCGCTCGGCCATGCCGGGCGGCAGCCCCTAGTCCCCCAGATAGATCGAAACAGAACAGGTGAGATCATGGCACTGATCAGCATGCGCCAGATGCTGGACCACGCCGCCGAGCGCGGCTATGGCATTCCGGCATTCAACGTCAACAACCTCGAGCAGATGCGCGCCATCATGGAAGCGGCCGACGCCACCGACTCCCCGGTGATCGTCCAGGCCTCCGCCGGCGCGCGCAAGTACGCTGGCGCGCCCTTCCTTCGCCATCTCATCCTGGCCGCGGTGGAGGAGTTCCCCCACATCCCGGTGGTGATGCACCAGGACCACGGCACCTCGCCGGCGGTGTGTCAGCGCTCGATCCAGCTCGGCTTCTCCTCGGTGATGATGGACGGCTCGCTGGGCGAGGACGGCAAGACCCCGATGGACTACGACTACAACGTCGACGTCACCCGTCGCACCGTTGAGATGGCCCACGCCTGCGGCGTCTCGGTGGAGGGCGAGCTGGGCTGTCTGGGCAGCCTGGAGACCGGCATGGCCGGCGAAGAGGACGGCATCGGCGCCGAGGGCGTGCTCTCCCACGACCAGCTGCTGACCGACCCGGAAGAGGCCGCCGCGTTCGTCAAGGCGACCCAGGTCGACGCCCTGGCCATCGCCATCGGCACCAGCCACGGTGCCTACAAGTTCACCAAGCCGCCCACCGGCGACACGCTGTCGATCCAGCGCATCAAGGAGATCCACGCGCGCATCCCCGATACCCATCTGGTGATGCACGGCTCCTCCTCGGTGCCCCAGGAGTGGCTCGCCGTGATCAACGAGTTCGGCGGCGAAATCCCCGAAACCTACGGCGTGCCGGTCGAGGAGATCGTCGAGGGCATCAAGTACGGCGTGCGCAAGGTCAACATCGACACCGACCTGCGTCTGGCCTCCACCGGTGCGGTGCGTCGCTTCCTGGCCAAGCACCCGGGCGAGTTCGACCCGCGCAAGTACCTCAAGGAGACCGTCACGGCCATGCGCGACATCTGCATCGCCCGTTACGAGGCCTTCGGCACCGCCGGCAATGCCAGCCGCATCAAGCCGATCAGCCTCGAAGCGATGTACGAGCGCTACGCCCGCGGCGAGCTGGACCCGAAGGTGAAGTGATCCCGCAGCATTCGACAACGACAGGCGGCCCCGGTGGGCCGCCTTTTTCATTCGCCCTCGCTGACATTCCCTCGCGTGGCCGCTTTGCCTACCGCACAACCCAGGTTATTGCAGCGCAACAATGTTCGGGCGCATAGTCGCGAGAGTAGTCGCGAGAGTTACCCCGCACAAGGAGGCCTGGTATGAAGACGATGACGCCCTACTCGCTGGTCCCGCTCAACCCCGCCGCCATGATGGACGTATGGAAGCTCGGCATCATGGCATTCGAACTCTGGTCGACGTCACTCTCCACCATCACCATGCGCCATGGGCTGTGGCAAACCCAGTCCCCTACCAGCGCCCGCATGCTCAGAGAGAATCAGCGCATGGTGACCGAAAAGCTCGAGGCCGGCCTGGAAACCGGTTTCGAGATCCAGAAGGCGATGCTGCAGATGGCCTTTGGCCAGAGCAATCCCTGGTGGCACACCGGTCGACGCACCATGGCGCCTTACCACCGCCGCAGCAGTGCCAATTCGCGGCGGCTCGCCAGGCGACGCTGACTTGCATGGCGGCCCAGGGCCTACCTACAGTGAAGAGGCAGTTGCCAAGGAGAGGTCGACATGAAGTCACGCACGCTGACCGGAGGCATCCTGGCCGCAACGCTCGTCACCGCCTCGGCTTTCGCTGCGCCGGAGAGCGCCGACACCAACGGCGACGACCCGGCCCAGGTAGAAGGCATGCATCCGGAGGAATCGGAACAGCAGCTCGATGCAAGACCCGACCCCATCGATCAGGCCAGGGTGGAAGTCGGCGAGCAGGAGCCCTTCGGCCGCTACCTGACCAACCAGAACGGCAAGAGCCTCTACATGTTCGAGCAGGATGAGCAAGGCGGCGAGTACTCCACCTGCTACGAGACCTGTGCCATTGCCTGGCCGCCCTACACCACCGAGGAAGCGCCCGCCGCCGGCGAGCATGTCGATGCCGAGCGCCTGGGTACGATCGAACGTGACGACGGCACGCGGCAGGTCACCTACGACGGCTGGCCACTCTATTTCTTCGCCCGTGACGTCTACCCCAGCGATGCACTCGGCCAGGGCATGGATCACATGGGTGGCCGCTGGTACCTGATCGCTCCCGGCGGCGAGATCATCGAGGACGAAGGACCGGAGCAGGCCGACCCGGTGGAGCCAAGTAGCCCCTGACCCCACAGACAGGCCGGCGAACATGACCGCTCATTACTTCGCCTGCTAAACTCTCCGGTCTTGTCCGAGACCGGAGTCCGCATGCCTGCCGCCGCCAAGTCCTTGCCTACCCCGCGCCAGTGGATCTCCCTCTTCGCCACGGTCGCGGTGACCCTTTTTCTGCTGCTGAGCCCCGAGCTGCCGCTGCTGGTGAGAGCCGGCGCGGTGATCGGGCTGTGCATCGGGCTGTGGGCGACCGGCTGGCTGCCGCAGTGGCTGACGGCGCTGGTGTTCTTCACTCTGTGTACCGTGGCCGGGGTGGCCTCGGCGGACATCGTCTTCGCCGGCTTCGGCTCGGCGGCGACCTGGCTGGTGTTCTCCGGGCTGATCATCGGGGCGGCGATTCAGTACACGGGGCTCGGCAATACGCTTGCCCGGGGCGTCGGCCCCTGGCTGGAGGGTTCCTATCGGCGCGCGCTGATCGGGGTGATTCTGCTGGGTCTGGCGATGGCCTTCTTCATGCCATCCGGCATGGGGCGCATCCTGCTGATGGTGCCGATACTTACCACCCTGGCCGACCATCTGGGCTACGAACCCGGCGACAAGGGCCGCACCGGGCTGATTCTCGGCGGCATGATGGGCACCTTCCTGCCCACCTACGCCATCCTGCCCGCCAACGTGCCCAACAACGTGCTGATGGGTGCCGCCGAGGCGGTACTGGGCACGCCGCCCAACTACAGCGAGTACCTGCTGCTGCACTTCCCGGTGCTGGGACTGCTCAAGACGCTGCTGCTGATCGCGGTGATGCTGTGGCTCTACCCGGCACACGCGCCCAGGCACAGCGACTCGGTTACCGAGAGGCCCCGTCTCTCACGCCCCGAACTCGGCCTGGCAGCGCTGCTCTCGGTGGCAGTGCTGCTGTGGATGAGCGATGCCTGGCACGGCATCTCCCCGGCCTGGATCGGCATGCTGGTGGCACTGGTCTGCTTGTTTCCCGGCAGCCGCCTGATGGGCGCCAACCCCCTGCAGTCGATCAGCTTCGACTCGTTTCTCTACGTCGCCGGCATCGTCAGCCTCGGTGCCTTGGCCTTCCACAGCGGCCTGGGGGAGCGAGTGGCAGGCAGCCTGCTCTCGGTGCTGCCGCTGCGCGAGGCCACCGATGCCGCTGCCTTCGGCATGCTCTCGGGGCTTGCCATGGTACTTGGCACGCTGGTCACGCTACCGGGTATCCCCGCCATCCTGACCCCCATGGCACCGGGGCTCGCCACCATCACCGGCTGGACGCCGGAGGCTGTCTACATGACCCAGGTGGTGGGGTTCTCCACGGTGCTGCTGCCTTATCAGGCACCGCCCTTGATCGTCGGCATCCTGGCGGCACGCATTTCCCTGCGCGAGACCGCCAGGCTGTGCCTGATCACGGCCCTGCTCAGCGTGCTGTTGCTGTGGCCGCTGAACTATCTCTGGTGGGAGTGGCTCGGCTGGATCTGAGCCGTTTTTGCGGCAGAAACGAGTCGCCCCCGGCCTTGGCCGGGGGCGACAAGAGGGGAACTACCCGCTCAGGCGATTACCAATCCTGGTCATCGTCCTCATCGGTTTCCCACTCTTCCTCTTCATCTTCGGTTTCCCACTCGTCATCAGCGGTTTCCCACTCTTCCTCTTCGTTCTCCTCTTCCCACTCGTCAGCGTCCCACTCTTCCTCCTCGTTCTCGTACTCAATGCCATCGATCACGGGAGCCTGGCCGCTGGTTTCCGGAGCGGTCTCTTCAGGGAAGGTATCCTGGCCCTCTTGCTCTTCTTCATCAAAACCGGCCATGGCCAGCGGGCTGGCACTCAGGCCAAAAGTAATACCGACGATACCGAGCTTCTTGAGGAATTCCTTGGACATCATGTTCGTACCTCCAGCGAAGTTTGAACTGCTTTCCTGAATGATTCGAAACCCCTGTGACAGTGATTCCGATCGGCCCTTTGTATAAAGCGAGATGCAGGCCAACCTGCCAAATATAAAGAAAAGCACATTAAAAACAGCAATTTATAATGACTCAAAGCACATCAATGAGATCGTGAAGAAACCGAGACGGTGGAGAAATATGGCACATGGGCACAAAATGACCGTGTCAGGGCCACTTAGCCTATGCTCACGAACAGTCGAGAAATAACGCCTCATTAACTTTGCACCCGGCGATATAATCGGACATAAACAAAACCGCCCCCGGCAGTGCCGGGGGCGGTTCCGAGGAGGTTGAATGTTTCAACCTTCAGATGACGTCGCCATCTTCCTTGACAGCGACTGCCCATCCCTGGGCATCAGGCCTTACCAATCCTGGTCGTCATCATCCTCTTCCCATTCTTCCTCTTCGTTCTCTTCTTCCCATTCATCATCGGCGTCGAAGCCGTCGTCACCGTTGAAGCCAGTGTCGCCTTCGGCACCGGCGCCTACACCGGTATCTGCACCAGTTTCCCCGGCCCCGACACCAGCGCCTGCATCTGTGCCAGCACCGGCCCCAGCTTCGCCTTCACCAGCGCCCATGTCTGTGCCCATGTCAGCACCTGCACCGGCATCCTCACCCGGTACGGTCTCCTGCGGCACTGCACCCTGGTCGTCCTCTTCGTCATGGAAATCAGCAAAGGCCAGCGGGCTGGCGCTCAGGCCAACAGTGATACCGACAATGCCGAGTTTCTTGAGAAATTCCTTGGACATCATGTTCGCACCTCCAAAGGAGTTGAACGTGAGTTTTCCTATCGAAGCCGAGGCTTCACGTCATACCGGGGAGCTAGCGTTGCTCGTTTGGCTGAGTCCCACCGGCATGTCCTGCTCACCCTGGAAGCTGCATGCATCGGGCCAAGCTGCGCCAAAAAAAGTAAAAATATCTTTAAATACAAGAATATAAATCAATTCAAGAAGACCAGAACGACAGCTGAAAAGCGCCCCAGATGTGGTGCGTTATGACACATGGGTCTGTTCTAGGCAGGCACACTCCCAGCAGGCAAAGGCCCCGCTAACTGGCGCATTGCAGGCTGCGACGCGATGTTACTCAGGGACTTGAATATGGCGTGCTTTAGCGCAATACTTAGGAAACAGCGTTCGCAAACATGCGGCGGCCTAAATTTCAAGCCCTGCATGCCGATACAAGAGGTATCCAAGCTCGACAGTCATAAGACTGCGAAGGAAGTTCGGTATGATTCGCCCTTTTTGCCTGCTCTTCGATTGTGATGGCACGCTGGTCGACAGCGAACCCCTGCTGGCCGCCGAGATGGCGACCAGCCTGACCCGGCTGGGGCTGCCCTTCCAGGCCAGCGACTACATCGGCGAATTTCGTGGCAGCCGCTTCCGCAATATCGTGGCGGCACTCGAGGAGCGCTACGGCAGCGTCGACCCTTTGCATCTAGCCGAGACCGAAACCGAGATGCGCAGCAATCTCAATCGGCGCCTCGAAACCGAACTCACCGCCATCACCGGGGCTCGCGAAGCTCTCATGGCCTTGATCGACTACCCCTGCGGCGTGGTCTCCAACGGGCCCGAGAACAAGATCCGTACCTCCTTGAATGCCATCGGCTTCGGCGACTTTTTCGGCGCGCATCTCTTCAGCGCGTATAGCGCCAACTGCTGGAAACCCGACCCCCGTCTCTATCTTCATGCCGCCGCGGCTATGGGCTTCGATGCCGAAGACTGCATTGCCATCGACGATGCCCTGGTCGGCGTCAAGGCCGCGCTCGATGCCGGCATGACGGTGGTTCACTTGAATCGCTTTCCCGATGCCGAGGAAACCCCCGAAGGCGCCATCATGATCAGCAGCATGTATCAGCTGCCCACCGTGATCGAGAATCTGGCTCACACCCGGGCTCTGGAGAGCCGGCAGCTCGCCTACGCCCGCTGATCCGCCAACGGCACTGCGAGACATGACGCCGCCAGGGCGTATCCTGCCACCCTGACCATAGGCAGATCCTTCCCAGGGACGTTATCATCGCCTCTCCACCCATGCTGCCCAAAATGTCAGGAGCTCTCATGGCTTCACTGCAGGACCAGCTGCGCGGCCTGGTCTACTCCACCGAGCACGGCGACATGTGCCCCGGCTGTCGCCAGCCCCAGGCCGACTGTCGCTGCAGCGAGCTTGCCGAGCAGGAGCGTCTCGCAGCGCTGGACGGTGTCGTTCGCATTCGCCGCGAAACCAGCGGTCGCAAGGGCAAGGGAGTCACCACCATCAGCGGTATTCCGCTGCCCGCCGACGAGCTCAAGGCGCTGGCCAAGACACTCAAGAAGCGCTGCGGAACCGGCGGCTCGCTACAGGACGGCATCATCGAGATCCAGGGCGATCACCGCGAACTGTTGAAGGCCGAGCTCGAGCGCCAGGGCTTTACCGTCAAGCTTGCCGGTGGCTGAACGAGGAGAGGACATGGCTGTTGCACGAAATTCCCTGCTGAGCGCTGTGCGCCATCACCGTATCGGCATCGCTGCGCTGACGCTGCTGATGCTGGCGGGCTGCGCCGGTACTCCCGAGTTCGCCGACCTGGACGTTCAGGTCGAGCCGCCAGGCGGCGTGGAGCTTGCCCAGGATGCCGAGCTGCGCGTCTGGCTGAGCGATGCCGGGGGAACCCTGGCGGAAACGCGGGCGACGCCAAGCGGGGCCGGCCCGTGGCCTGCGGCGCTGCGCTTCGACCGACGCACTCTAGAGGCCGCCAGCGCGCCGCGACTGGCCGCCGAGCTACGCCAGCAGGGTCGCATCACTCACATCACGCCGGAACCGGCGGAGATGCCGGCTGGCGGCCGAGGCCCGGTCAGCCTGCCGCTCGAGCCACGCCCGTAAACGCGAGCGCGGCGGCTTCGAGCACCTGCCCGATCGGCGCCTCTAGCTTGAGCGCATAAAGCGCATCGGCGCGGGTGCGCCCGCGGTTGAGGCAGGCGATCGGCAGGCCGGCCTCGCTGGCCTGCCGGGCGAAGCGATAGCCGGAATAGACCATCAACGACGAGCCCACCACCAGCAGGGCTTCGGCTCCCTCGACCAGTGCCCGGGCCCGCTCGACGCGCTCTCTGGGCACGCTGTCGCCAAAGAACACCACGTCGGGCTTCCAGATCCCTACCCCGCAACGCGAGCAGCCGGGCACCTCGAAGGTGGAGAAATCGGTTTCGAGTGCGGCATCGCCATCGGGACGCACTTCGGCCTCGTGCTCGAGCCATTCGGGATTGCGCTCGGCGAGTTCGGCATGCAGGTCATGGCGCATGCGCAGTGCCCCGCAGCCCATGCAGCGTACCTGTTCGGCGCGTCCATGCAGGTCGATGACGTTGCGCGAACCGGCCTTCTGATGCAGTCCATCGACGTTCTGGGTGATGACGCCACTCACCACGCCGGCCTGCTCCAGGTATGCCAGGGCCCGATGGGCAGCGCCGGGGCGAGCGCCATGCAGGGTACGAAAGCCCACCAGCGCACGCGCCCAATAGCGCTGCCTGGCGGCCGCACTGCCCATGAATTGCTGATGTTGCATGGGCGGCGCGCACTTCCACGCGCCGGTTTCATCCCTGTAGGCGGGAATGCCGCTGTCGGTGCTGACCCCGGCACCGGTGAGCACCGCCAGGCTGGAATAACGCACCAGAAACTCGCGCAGGCGTTCGACCGCTTCTGTCCCGGCTGGCTGTCGTGTATCGTTCATCATCTATCCGTCATGCTGCGGCGCATACGCCTCTGTACCGAAGACCCAGTACTGAAGACATGGTACTGAAGACACGGTACTGAAGACACGGTACCGAAGATGGCTCCGGGCGCCTCAGGTTGTCTAGAATGTCACGCTCACGTGACTCCCACCGGCAAGGACGAACCCATGGCCTGGCTGGAATACCTGCTGCCACTCATCTTCCTCTTCCCGCTCGGGGCCATGGCCGTCATCGTCATCGCCTTGCGCAACCTGCACGATGCCCGGGTTCGCTCGCCGTTCAACGCACGTCCCCTGAGAGAGCCCGGCCAGGCCCTGCGCAATCGGCTCGACCGTGCCTTTGCCACGCTGTTTCTCAACGGCGCCCTGGGGCCCATCCTGACCCTGGCGCCACTGGTCTACGGCATGGGCCGCATGCTCTTCGCCAGTCGTCAGAACTGGGTCGAATGGGCGCTGTACGGTGCGCTGAGCACGGTGCTGGTGCTGGTCTACTGCTTCCTGCTGATTCGCGACTTCCAGCACATCCGGCGCATCAAGCTGGGGCTGGCCTGCGACCTGGCCGTGGGTCAGGAACTGGAGCGCATGGTAAGTCCCGAGGCGCATCCCTACTTCGTCTTCCACGACGTGCCCACGGATACCGACATCATCGACCACGTCGCCATCACCCCTCACGGCGTCTTCGTGGTCGAGACTCGCGCCCGCACGCGGCCGTTCACCGCGGACGGACGCGAGATCAATGTGGTGACCGTCGAACCGGAGCGGCTGCGCTTCCCGGGCTGGAGCGAGCATCGACCCATCCTCAAGACACTACGCGCCTCCCACTGGCTGGCCGGCTGGCTGGAGCAGCGCTGCGGCCAGCCGGTACCGGTCATGGGCGTGCTCACCCTACCCGGCTGGGACATCACCTGCGCCGGCACCCCAGAGGGGCTGATGGTCGTCAGCGGTGAGTCGCTCTCCCAGCAGCTCAGCGAGCGGCGCCTCGGCGAGCTCGACGGCGAACTGCACGACAGGGTGATCGAGGCCCTGATCGAGCGTGCCGCCGAGCTGGACCGTAACCCGGGGCTGAGCGAACCCTCGATCTGAGCTTTTTTCACCCTTCACCTTTCTTTCACTCTCTCTTCCCCCGGCTCAGTCGCCCCTGAGCCGTCCGCCCATCTCCTGGGCCAGGTCGACGGCGTAGTGGTCGGTCATGCCGCCGATGAAGTCGAGCATGCGCCGGTAGCTGTCGTACAGCGGCCAGGAAGGACGCGGGGTGTTCTCGCCGATCAGCGCCAGCACCCGCTGATGCTTGAAGCTCGATTGTCCGCTGAAGTGCAGCTCATGGGCGGCGCCGATGAAGGCTTCGAGCAGGATGCCCAAGGTAGTGTAGGCGCCGATCTCCAGCTTGGCCTTGCGCTCGTTCTGGAAGATGCGCTCACGAGCCAGCTGCTTGGCCGCGGCCACGCCCCAGCCCAGGTCGGGGTGGCAGAGTTCGAGCAGGTCACTTTCGAGCGTGCCGTTGAGCAAGGCGTTCTCGTGTTCGACGAAGACGGCGCCCACGTCGTTGACCGCCCGCTCCATGGCAGCACCGCGCAGCGCCGCGATGCGCCGCCGCTGGGAGACGCCGTCGCGGGCCATGCGGGCGTAGTCCGACGGCGCATCGCCGGCGATCTGCAGCAGCACCTCGGCGACCTCCTCGAAGCGCAGGATGCCCATCTCCAGACCGTCTTCGAGATCGAGCAGCGCATAGCAGATATCGTCGGCCGCTTCGACGAGCCAGGCCAGTGGATGGCGGCACCAGCGCCCTTCACCGCGGGGCAGCAGACCCAGACAGCGGGTCACGTCCTCGAGCAGTGGGCGCTCCGACTGGTAGCAGCCGAACTTGCCGGCGCTGCCGCCGTGCTCCACCGTCCAGGGGTATTTGAGTAGGGTGCCCAGGGTCGCCGCCGTGAGACGCATGCCGCCGCGAAACTGGTTGTATTCGATCTGGGTGACGATGCGAAAGCCCTGGGCGTTGCCTTCGTAGGTCAGCAGGTCGGCGCGTTCGCGCTCGGAAAGTCCTTCCAGCAGCCCGCTGCCGTCCGCCTCGGCGCGCTTGAACCAGTCGCGGATGGCGTACTCGCCGGCATGACCGAAGGGCGGGTTGCCGATGTCGTGCCCCAGGCAGGCGGCCTGCACGATCACGCCGAGATCGGCGGGAGTGATCCATTTCGGCAGCCGCTCGCGCAGCAGCTCGCCGACGATCATGCCCAGGCTGCGCCCTACGCAGCCTACCTCCAGCGAGTGGGTCAGGCGGGTATGGATATGGTCGTTGTCGGTCAACGGATGGACCTGGGTCTTACGCCCGAGCCGCCGGAACGAACCGGAGAAAACGATGCGGTCATGGTCCTTGTGGAACGGGCTGCGCCCGATCTCGTCCCGCCCGCTGGTGGGCTTGCCGTGCAGCCGTGAGGGGTCGAGCAACTGCTGCCAATGCATCTGGGTCATGGGCTTCCTCCTGAAGCCTCCATTCTGGCACTGCCATGGGCGGCATGACCATTGTCGCTGCGCTTCAACAATGCGACAGGCCGAGCCTCATGAAGCTCGGCCTGCATTTTTCGTCAGGTGTAAACGCCAGCTCAGTAGTCGTAGTCGCTACCTTTGATATAACCGCTGGTATCGCGTTGGCGCACGGTGGTGGCCTGTAGACGGGGTCCCGGTGAGCGTGCCGGCGAAGGCAGCGCCGCAGGGCGTGACGGCAGACCAGCCTGGCGCGCCGCCGCGCCGCGGGCAAGCTCCACGCCCTGAGGAAAGCCGCTGCGACCACTGTAGTCGGGTGTGCGTCCGGCCTGGTAGGCGTGACGTCGGGTCTGGTCCTGAGCGCAATACAGGCTCACCGCGGCGCTTGCCCCCACCACCACTAGCGCCAGCTTGACGCTGCCGTGCTTGGGATGGTCGCGGTCGGCCAACAAGGCCAGCAGCGCCGCCACATCCAGCGCATCGCCGGCACTGCGCGCCCACAGCGCGGGCTTGGGATTTTCGGTCAGCGCACCGATGCCGGTGGCCACACCGCGTGCCCCGCAAAGACGCACGATGGCTTCCGCCCCTTCGACGCCCAGCGCTCGGGTCACGCTGCGCGGCGCCAGCAGTTGGTAGAGCCCCAGCCCGATGCCCAGCCAGCCGAGACCACGTGCCAGCCTGTCGCTGGCCTGCAACGAATGGCTCCGGTCGAGATTCATCTGTTCACCTCCATGTCGGTTTCTGCATCCGGCGCAAGTCGCTCAAGGCTTGAGCACCACCTTCACGCAGCCGTCCTGCTTGTCGCGAAAGGTGTTGTACATGTCCGGTCCCTGCTCCAGCCCGACGCTATGGGTCACCACGAAGGAAGGGTCGATCTGCCCTTCGTCGATCAGACCCAGCAGCTCGTCGGTCCAGCGCTTGACGTGGGTCTGGCCGGTACGCATCGTCAGGCCCTTGTTCATCAGCGGCCCCATGGGCACCTTGTCGATCAAGCCGCCGTAGACGCCGGGAATCGACAGGATGCCGCCGGGACGGCAGACGTAGATCATCTCGCGCAGCACGTGGGCGCGGTCGTTCTCCAGCATCATCGCCTGCTTGAAGCGGTCGTAGACCGAATCGAGGGAGCGCGGCACGTGAGACTCCAGCCCCACCGCGTCGATGCACTTCTCCGGCCCCTTGCCCCGGGTCAGCTCCTGCAGGCGGGCGAGCACGCTCTCCTCGTCGAAGTTGATCGCGATCGCCCCGCCGGCCTCAGCCATGGCCAGGCGCTCGGGCACGTTGTCGATTACCACCACCTGCTCGGCACCCAGCAGCACGGCGCTGCGCACGCAGAACTGGCCGACGGGTCCCGCGCCCCAGATGGCTACGGTATCGGTGGGCTCGATGTCGCACTGCACTGCGGCCTGCCAGCCGGTGGGAAAGATGTCGCCGAGGAACAGCACCTGCTCATCGCTCAGGTTGTCGGGCACCTTGACGTGGGTGGTGTCGGCGAAGGGCACGCGCACGTACTCTGCCTGGCCGCCAGCATAACCGCCGGTGAGATGCGAGTAGCCGAACAGACCGGCCCCGGCATGGCCGAAGACCTTGTCGGCCAGCGCCTTGTTGCGGTTGGAGCGTTCGCAGAGGGAAAAATTGCCGCGCCGGCACTGCTCGCACTCGCCGCAGGTGATGGTGAAGGGCACCACGACACGGTCGCCGACCTTGAGCTCACGGGTCTCGCTGCCGACCTCCATCACCTCACCCATGAACTCGTGCCCCACCACGTCGCCCGATTCCATGGCCGGAATGAAGTGGTGGAACAGATGCAGGTCGGAGCCACAGATGGCGCAGCTGCTCACGTTGATGATGGCATCGCGTGGATGTTCGATCTGCGGGTCGGGAACCGTTTCGTAGCGGATATCGTTCTTGCCGTGCCAACACAGCGCTTTCATGACTCTCTCCCTGTCTTTGACTGCCTGCGAAAGCGAATGACCTGAACTCACCTTAGTTCAGCGGCGTCCGACGACAGGTAAGGGAGTTTGGGTGCTCGGTTACGATCCTTTGCGCACATGTACAGGCCCGGCGCCCTGGCAAAGCACCGGGCGCTTGTCACCCGCAGCGAGTACTGCGGTCCACCACAGATTTCCGTGCCCAGCTCAGTCTTCCGCCAGCGAGGGCAGTAGGGTCTTGAGCTTGCGCGTCAGCGTGTTGCGCCCCCAGCCCAGCAGCTCGGCGGCCTCGCCCTTGCGCCCGCCGGTGTGCTTCAGCGCCGTCTCGATCAGGATGCGCTCGAAGTCCGGCACCGCCTCTTCCAGCAGATGGGTGTGGCCGGCGGCCAGGGCGCGGTCGGCCCAGTCGCGGAAGGCGGCACGCCAGTCGCCGCTGGGCGCCTCGCCGCCCTCTCCTTGGCGCAGCTCCGGCGGCAGGTCCTCGACCAGGATCTCACGCCCCGAGGCCATTACCGTCAGCCAGCGGCAGGTATTCTCCAACTGTCGCACGTTGCCTGGCCACGGCAGCCGGGTCAGGTGGGTCTCGGCATCCTTGGTCAGCACCTTGACGTCAGTGGCGAGCTCCTTGGCCGCCTCGGCCAGGAAGTGCCGCGCCAGTCGGGGAATGTCCTCGCGCCGTTCGGCGAGCTTGGGCAGATGGACACGAATCACGTTGAGGCGATGGAAGAGATCCTCGCGAAAGCGACCGTCCTCCACCAGCGCCTCCAGGTTCTGGTGCGTGGCGGCAATGATGCGCACGTCGACCTTGACCGGGGTATGACCGCCGACACGGTAGAATTCGCCGTCGGCCAGCACCCGCAGCAGCCGCGTCTGGGTCTCGGCCGGCATGTCGCCGATCTCGTCGAGGAATAGCGTGCCGCCGTTGGCCTGCTCGAAGCGTCCCTGGCGCTGCGCGGTGGCGCCGGTGAAGGCCCCCTTCTCGTGACCGAACAGCTCGGACTCGATCAGATCCCGCGGGATGGCCGCCATGTTCAGGGCGATGAACGGGTGGGCCGCGCGCGGGCTGTGCTGATGCAGGGCGCGCGCCACCCGCTCCTTGCCGGTGCCCGACTCGCCGTTGATCAGTACGGTGATGTGCGAGTGCGACAGACGGCCGATGGCGCGAAACACCTCCTGCATGGCCGGCGCCTCGCCGATGATCTCGGCGGAGAGCCCTTCGGGTACGCTCACCGGCCGCTTGCGCTCGCGGGCATGGGCCACGGCACGGCGTACCAGAGCCAGCGCCTCGTCGACGTCGAAGGGCTTGGGCAGGTATTCGAAAGCACCTCCCTGGTAGGAGGCCACGGCACTGTCGAGGTCGGAATGGGCCGTCATGACGATGACCGGCAGATCGGGATGCACCTCGCGAACCCGCGACATCAGGTCCAGGCCGTCGATACCCGGCATGCGGATGTCGGTGACCAGCACGTCGGGGGGATCGTCGAGAAGACGGCTGAGCGCCATATCGGCCCGGTCGATGCACTCGACCTCGAGGTCGGGCTGAGCCAGGGCGCGCTCCAGCACCCAGCGAATGGCGCGGTCGTCGTCGACCACCGCGACACGTGCGACATCAGTCATGGCGCTTCTCCAGTGGAATAAGCAGACGAAACTCGGTATGACCGGGGCGGGACTCGCATTCGATCAGTCCTTGATGCTGATGCAGAATGCCCTGGGCAATGGACAGTCCCAGTCCACTGCCGTCGGCACGCCCCGATACCATGGGGTAGAAAAGGGTTTCCTGCAGGGCTTCGGGAACACCGGGGCCGTTGTCGATCAAGGCCACCTCGCAGACCAGGCGATGACGCTCGGCGCCCAGGGTGAACTGGCGACGGGCACGGGTACGCAGCAGCAGGCTAGGCGCTTCGGTACCGGCTTCGGTCATCGCTTCCACCGCGTTGCGCGCCACGTTGAGCACCGCCTGGATCATCTGCGCCTCGTCACCGGGAAAGTCCGGCAGGCTGGGGTCGTAGTCGCGCTCGATTCTCACCCCCGGCGTCTCGGCGGAAAGCAGCGTACGCACCCGCTCCAGCACCTTGTGCACGTTCAGCGGCTCGTGACGCAGCAGCTTGTTCGGTCCCAGCATGCTGTCGACCAGGTCGCGCAGACGGTCGACCTCCTCGACGATGATATGAGTGAACTCCCGCAGGGCGGGGTCGTCGAGGTCACGCTCCAGCAGTTGAGCGGCGCCACGGATGCCGCCCAGCGGGTTCTTCACCTCGTGGGCCAGCCCACGCGACAGCACCTTGATCGCCTCCTGACGGTTGAGCAGGGCTTCCTCACGGGAAATCCGCAGCAAGCGGTCGCGCGGCTCCATTTCCACCAGCAGCTCGGCCGCAGAGAGCGGCGTGACCGTGTAGTCGATGGTCACCACGGTGCCGCCCAGCAGCGCCAGACGCACTTCGCGCTGGGTAAAGGGATGCTGGTCGTCCCGCGCCTTGGCCAGCACCTCGCCCATGCCGTCGTCTTCGACCAGCAGTGCCGCCAGGCTGTGCCCCTTGACCCGCCCCAGGCTGACCGCCAGCAAGGCCTCAGCCGCCGGATTCATCCAGCTCAACTGCAGCTCATCGTCCAGCAGCAGCACCGCCGTGGTGAGATGTTCCATCAGGCGTCGATACATTTTCGACCTTTTCTCGCAGAATGAAGGGGGCTGCTTGCATCGTCATGGCGCATGCCCTGCTCGTCGCCGCAGCGGCATCTCCCCTCGGCTTTACCTGCCCCTACACAAGAAGCAAGCAAGAAGCGCGCCAACCCTCACAAGGGCGATATAGCGCCGTTTCGGGGCGGATGCTGCACCCACCTATGCACCATAATGGTGCGAGCAGACGAAAAGCGCCAGCGAAGAAAGCGCACGCCCCACCCATCATGGTGCGACATCCTACCTATATCGGGGCAACTCTACTGGCGATGACATCGTGGCGGCCCTTTGGACGAGCGATGCAGCAGAAGGCGCTCAGCCGCCGCCACCCTGAGGCAGCGTGGCGTTGGAGCGCTGCACGTAGAGCGAGACCGGTGCCGTACGGTGGCGTATCTGCCCTTGGGCATCGAGCAACTCGGCCTGCAACACGTACTCGCCGCGGGGCAGGTTGGTCAGCATGAAGGCACTGGTATGCATGGCGGTCTGGCTCACCTGCCCGTCGACGAGCAGCCTCACGCGGTGGTCGGGGCGCAGCGCCGGCACGATGGCCAGCTCGACCTGCAGGTTGCCGGCGTAGCTGCCGGGAAGGTCGCCCCCGTGCTCCGGCGAGCGAATACGGAAGGTGTCGTAGGGCATGAACGGCTGGCCCGGCGACTGACTCGCCCGCGGGGCAGTTCCCTCGACCCGCGGCGGCTCGGCCTGCCGCCCTTCGCTACGCGCAGGGATCACGGTCAACGGCGCCAGTTGGACCGGCTCGCCCCCGCGATTGGGATCGTCGGTGAAGATCACGTTGCCCTGGGCATCGGTGGTGCGATAGATGGTCGTGGCCTGCACCGAATGCGCCACCAGCACTCCCAGCAGGCACGGCACGATCAGCTTGAGCATGGGTCGATCCCCCTTGCTGGGCACGTGTGACGAAACGTTCGCCTAGTATACAAAAAAGGCCCCGCAAAGCGGGGCCTTTCGCGGCGGGCCGGCGGCAGTGCCACCGGACGCGGCGGCTGCTTAGCAGCTGTAGTACATGTCGAACTCGATCGGATGCGTAGTCATGCGGATACGCTCGACGTCTTCCATCTTCAGCTCGATGTAGGCATCGATCATGTCATCGGTGAACACGCCACCTTCGGTGAGGAAGGCGCGATCCTTGTCCAGGGCTTCCAGGGCCTGATCCAGGCTGTGAGCCACGGTCGGCACCTTCTTGCCCTCTTCCGGCGGCAGGTCATAGAGGTTCTTGTCCATGGCGTCGCCGGGGTGGATCTTGTTCTTGATGCCATCGATACCGGCCATCAGCATGGCGGCGAAGGCCAGGTAGGGGTTGGCGGTCGGGTCCGGGAAACGGGCCTCGATGCGCTTGCCCTTGGGGCTCGCGGTGTACGGGATACGGATGGAGGCAGAGCGGTTACGGGCGCTGTAGGCCAGCATGACCGGCGCCTCGAAGCCCGGCACCAGACGCTTGTAGGAGTTAGTCGAAGCGTTGGTGAAGGCGTTCAGGGCACGGGCGTGCTTGATGATGCCGCCGATGTAGTAGAGCGCCATTTCGGACAGGCCAGCGTACTGGTCGCCGGCGAACTGGTTCTGACCGTCCTTCCAGAACGACTGGTGCACGTGCATGCCGCTGCCGTTGTCGCCGACCAGCGGCTTGGGCATGAAGGTGGCGGTCTTGCCGTAGGCGTGGGCCACGTTGTGGATCACGTACTTCATTTCCTGGACTTCGTCGGCCTTCTTCACCAGGGTGTTGAACTTCACGCCGATCTCGTTCTGGCCGGCGTTGGACACCTCGTGGTGATGCACCTCGACGGTCTGGCCAATGGCTTCCAGGGTGTTGCACATGGCGCCACGGATGTCATGGAAGCTGTCGACCGGGGGCACCGGGAAGTAGCCGCCCTTGACCCGCGGACGGTGGCCCAGGTTGCCGCCTTCGAGCTGGCGATCGGTAGACCAGGCACCCTCTTCGGAGGTGATCTTGTACATGGCGCCTTCGATGTCGGCCTTCCAATGAACCTCATCGAAGATGAAGAACTCGGGCTCGGGGCCGAAGAAGGCGGTGTCGCCCAGGCCGGTGGACTGCAGGTAGGCCTCGGCGCGCTTGGCGATGGAGCGCGGGTCGCGCTCGTAGCCCTGCATGGTGGCCGGCTCGATGATGTCGCAGCGCACTACCAGGGTGGAATCTTCGGTGAACGGGTCGAGGAAGGCGGTGCCGTCTTCCGGGCGCAGAATCATGTCCGACTCGTTGATGCCCTTCCAGCCATGGATGGAGGAGCCATCGAACATCTGGCCGTTCTCGAAGAACTCCTCGTTCACGTCGCGGGCCGGAATGGTGACATGCTGTTCCTTACCCCGAGTGTCGGTGAAACGCAGGTCCACCCACTTCACATCATGTTCTTCGATCAGGGCGAGAGTCTTGGCTGACATTGTGTCCTCCGTTTGAGCGGTAGCTCGATTCGTTTTGGCTGAAGTCCACTGCGCTGGTTCATTCCAGCATGTGTTGTAGCACGCGGCAGATTTCCTGCCCACGTTCACCATGCACGAACATGGCGCTGGCCAACCTAATGCAGGTTGCGTGCCAACTTGCACCATCAATGCCCCAGCGGCACGCAACCTACTGTGCTAATTATAAAAAGCCGCCTGATGGCGTGCACCACTCTGTGGCGGCAGCGTGTTGCATCATGTAGCCGGGCGATTTTCAGGTTTTTTTCGCTCCACGGTGGTGCAATTTCTCCAGTCATGCACCATGTTGGATCGCCAGCTTCCACCAACATAGCCAATGTCTCTCCGTCGGAACTCATTCGTCTGCGTTGATTAAACGTCGAACCAATGGATTGAGCCGGATTCCACCAGCGCATAGGGTGCTGTGTCTGAGCACAACTCAGCAAAAGTTTTTAGCGACAAGCCCTAATTCAAGAAAAAACGCTGCTCGCTGCCCACTCACCGATAAATAACCTGTTCGCTCCACTATGTCTGATTCGCTACGCATGAATTTCTGGTCTGGCCTGGGCGTCGCCGCCCTCGCGGTGCTGCTGCTCACCTGGGTCGTGCCCACCTACGGCGGCCGCGGCTTCGCCGTCGGCATGCATCCCCGCACCCTGGCCACGCTCGGCGCCTGGGTCATGCTGGGCTGTGCCCTGGCCCTGGCGCTGCTCAGCGCCATTGCGCTGATTCGCCA
>NZ_BAEU01000045.1:0-38095 GCF_000246875.1 Halomonas sp. KM-1 | reverse complement strand
ATATCGCGAGCTGCTGAGGCTGGCCGCCCTGCTGAGGCTGACCGCCCTGTGCCGGCGGGCGCTGCTGGGGCTGGCCGCCGCCATAGCCGCCCTGCTGCGGCGCATTGTTGCCGAAGCCGCCGCCCTGAGCCGGCGGGGCGCCATAGCCGCCCTGTTGCGGCATGGGCGCGCCCTGAGGCGCCCCGTAGCCGCCGCCCTGCTGCTGCATGCCACCACCTTGCTGCGGCATGCCGGCACCCTGACCGCCGAACTCGCCGCCACGGGTATCGAGCATCTGCATGTCGTTGCAGACGATCTCGGTGGTATAGCGGTCCTGACCGTCCTGCCCCTGCCACTTGCGCGTCTGCAGGCGCCCTTCGAGATAGACCCGAGAGCCCTTCTTCAGATACTGCTGGGCGATCTCGGCCAGGCGGTTGAACAGCACCACCGAATGCCACTCGGTACGCTCCTGGCGCTGGCCGCTCTGCTTGTCGGTCCAGGTGTCGGTAGTGGCGACACGCAGGTTGGCGACGGGACTGCCGGACGGCATGAATCGCACCTCGGGATCCTGCCCCAGGTTGCCGATGAGTATGACCTTGTTGACGCCACGGGCCATGCTGGACTCCCTTTATCAAATGTACATGTGCATTGTAATGAAACGGCCGACCGGAGCTGTGCCTGAGCGCCAGACTAGCCGCCCCGGTTACGACTCGAGCGGATCAGACGCGCCAGGGCATCCTCGTCGAGGCGCTGCCGATCCACCTTAAGATACGCCACTCGCTCCTCGGGAACGACCATCACGTCCTCAACGCCGGCCACGTCGGCAAAGCTCGTCATCAGCGTGTCGAGAGCATCCCCGTGCTGGTCGTCGTCGAGCGCCACCACCTCGCTGGACAGATGCGGTACGGTGGGCATGCCCAGCATCAGCAGCCACCAGATGCCGACCAGCGTGGCGCTGCCGGCGAACACCGCCGCCAGCCCCCACTGCTGAGCCAGAAAGCCCCCCAGCACGCCACCGAAGAAGGCGCCCAGGAACTGACTGGTGGAGTAGACGCCCATTGCCGTGCCCTTGGCCCCGGCCGGTGCCAGCTTGCTCAACATCGAAGGCAGCATTGCCTCCAGCAGGTTGAACGCCACGAAGAACAGCAGCAGCCAGGCGAACAGCGCCCAGCCACCACCGAAGACGGTCAGCCCGACCAGGCTTGCGCCGATCGCCGCGATCGCCGTCAGGCTCATGCCGCGCATGCGCTGACGCTTCTCGGCGATGACCACCAACGGCACCATGCCGACGAAAGCCAGCGCCATGATGCCGAGATAGGTCAGACCATGACGCTCGGCCTCGATGCCCGCCTCGACCAGGCGAAACGGCACGGCAACGAAAATCGCCATCAGCACCAAGTGCAGGGCGAAGATCGACAGGTCCAGCCGCCACAGGTCGGCGCGGGTGAGAATGGCGTTCAGCTGCCGGCGGTCGATGCCCACGTCGCGATGACGCAGCCGACGCGGCGCCGGCGGCACCAGCTTCCACAATACCACCAACCCCAGCGCGGCGAGCATGGCGGTGAACCAGAACACCGATGAGAGACCGAACGTCGCGGCCAGCCAGGGGCCCAGCACCATGGCCACGGCAAAGGCCACGCCGATGGATAGACCGATGGTGGCCATGGCCGCGGTGCGCACCTGCTCGCGGGTCTGATCGGCCAACAGTGCCATGATCGCCGCCGCCACCGCCCCGCTGCCCTGCAGGCAGCGCCCCAGGATCACCCCGCCGATGGAATCGGCATTGGCCGCCACCACGCTGCCGATCACGAACAGCAGCAGCCCGGCAGCGATCACCGGCTTGCGTCCCAGACGGTCGGAGAGCAGGCCGAAGGGGATCTGCAGCACCGCCTGGGTCAAGCCGTACACGCCCAGTGCCACCCCCACCAGCAGCGGCGTGGCGCCGACCAGCTCGTCGGCATACAACGCCAGTACCGGCAGCACCATGAACAGCCCCAGCATGCGCGTGGCATACAGGCCGGCCAGGCCGGTGATGGCGCGCCGTTCGGAGGCTAGCAGCAGTCCAGAGAGCTTGCGCATAGGGAGTCAGACGATTCCATGGGTAGGCGGGCCGAGGCCCTCGAGATGAGCCGACTATTCTAACGATTCCGGTCCCTACAGGAAACGTTCCGACCAGCGGCGCTTTGGCGCGCATTGCGTCGCAGGCGTATAATCGAGGTTTTGCCAGCGTGCCATGAGGTGGGAATGGACAGGATCGTGGTCAGGGGTGCACGCACCCACAACCTCAAGCAGATCGACGTCGAGCTGCCCCGCGACAGTCTGATCGTGGTGACCGGGCTCTCCGGTTCGGGCAAGTCGTCACTGGCCTTCGACACGCTCTACGCCGAGGGCCAAAGGCGCTACGTGGAATCGCTCTCCACCTATGCCCGCCAGTTCCTGTCGATGATGGAGAAACCCGACGTCGACCACATCGAGGGGCTGTCGCCGGCGATCTCCATCGAGCAGAAATCGACCTCTCACAACCCGCGCTCCACGGTCGGCACCATCACCGAGATCTACGACTACCTGCGCCTGCTGTTCGCCCGCGCCGGCACGCCGCGCTGCCCCGAACACGGCGAGGATCTCGAGGCCAGCACCATTTCGCAAATGGTCGATCAGGTGCTGGCCCTACCCGAGGGCAGCAAACTGATGCTGCTGGCGCCGGTGGTCAAGGGCCGCAAGGGCGAGCACCTGCAGCTGCTCGCCGAGCTGCGCGCCCAGGGCTTCGTGCGGGTGATGGTCGACGGTCAGGCGCTGGAGCTCGACGACATCGCACCGCTGGACAAGAACAAGAAGCACGATATCAGCGTGGTGGTGGATCGCATCAAGGTGCGCGAGGGGCTCCAGCAGCGCCTGGCGGAATCGTTCGAGACTGCGCTCAACCTGGCCGACGGCATCGCCGTGGTGCACTTCATGGATGGCGAGGCCGAGGACATCACCTTCTCGGCGCGCTTCGCCTGCCCGGTGTGCGGCTACGCCATTGCCGAACTCGAGCCGCGCATGTTCTCGTTCAACAACCCGGCCGGCGCCTGCCCCACCTGCGACGGCCTGGGCGTACAACAGGTATTCGACCCCGACAAGCTGATCAGCCACCCGGAGCTGTCCCTGGCCGAAGGCGTGATCAAGGGCTGGGACCGGCGCAGCGTCTACTACTTCAGCCAGCTGCAGGCAGTGGCAGATCACTACCGCTTCACCCTCGAGACACCGTGGCAGGACCTGGCCCGCCACGAGAAGGAGCTGATTCTCTACGGCAGCGGCGACGACGAGATCGCCTTCAGCTACGTCAACGACCGCGGCCGCCGCGTGACCCGCGAGCACCCCTTCGAGGGCGTGCTGCCCAACATGCAGCGGCGCTACCGCGAAACCGAGTCGAGCATGGTGCGCGAGGAGCTGGCGCGCTACATCGCCGACCGCCCCTGCCCCAGCTGTCACGGCTCGCGCCTGCGCAAGGAGTCGCGCCACGTCTTCGTCGACGAGCACACCCTCCCGCAGATCGTGCAGCTGCCCATCGGTGAGGCCTGGGACTACTTCCAGCGGCTGACCCTACCGGGGCGCAAGGGCGAGATCGCCCAGAAGGTGATCAACGAGATCCACGCCCGGCTGGAGTTCCTGGTCAACGTCGGCCTCGACTATCTCAACCTGGAGCGCAGCGCCGAGACCCTCTCCGGCGGCGAAGCCCAGCGCATTCGCCTGGCGAGCCAGATCGGCGCCGGCCTGGTGGGCGTGATGTACATCCTCGACGAGCCCTCCATCGGCCTGCACCAGCGCGACAACGACCGCCTGCTCAAGACGCTGATTCACCTGCGCGACCTGGGCAACACCGTGATCGTGGTCGAGCACGACGAGGACGCCATCCGTGCCGCCGACCACGTGCTCGACATCGGCCCCGGGGCCGGCGTACATGGCGGACGTATCGTCGCCCAGGGCACCCCGGAAGCGGTGATGGCCAGTGACCACTCGCTCACCGGCCAGTACCTGTCGGGCAAACGCCGCATCGAGGTGCCCAAGTGGCGCATCCCCGGCAACCCGGAGAAGCAGCTGCGGCTGACCGGCGCCCACGGCAACAACCTGCGCAACGTCAGCCTGACCCTGCCGCTGGGACTGTTCATCTGCGTCACCGGGGTCTCCGGTTCGGGCAAGTCGACGCTGATCAACTCCACGCTGATGCCGATTGCCGCCCGTGAGCTCAATCACGCCACCACCCTGACCCCGGCGCCCTACGAGCACATCGAAGGGCTCGATCAGCTCGACAAGGTGATCGACATCGATCAGAGCCCCATCGGGCGTACGCCGCGCTCCAACCCGGCCACCTACACCGGCATCTTCACGCCGATCCGCGAGCTCTTCGCCGGCACCCAGGAGGCGCGCTCGCGCGGCTACAAGCCCGGGCGCTTCTCGTTCAACGTCAAGGGCGGGCGCTGCGAGGCGTGCCAGGGCGAGGGCATGATCAAGGTCGAGATGCACTTCCTGCCCGACATCTACGTGCCCTGCGACGTGTGCAAGGGCAAGCGCTACAACCGCGAGACGCTGGAGATCGCCTACAAGGGCAAGAGCATCGACGAGGTGCTCGAGATGACCGTGGAGGAAGCGCTGGAATTCTTCAGCCCGGTGCCGGCCATCGCCCGCCGCCTGCAGACGCTGCTCGATGTGGGGCTCTCCTACATCCGCCTGGGCCAGAGCGCCACCACCCTCTCCGGCGGCGAGGCCCAGCGGGTCAAGCTGGCCCGCGAGCTGGCCAAGCGCGACACCGGCAAGACGCTCTACATCCTCGACGAGCCCACCACCGGGCTGCACTTCGAGGACATTCGGCAGCTGCTCGCCGTGCTTCACCGTCTGCGCGACCACGGCAACACCATCGTGGTGATCGAGCACAACCTCGACGTGATCAAGACCGCCGACTGGATCGTCGATCTCGGCCCCGAGGGCGGCTCCGGCGGCGGGCGCATCATCGCCGAGGGCACCCCGGAGCAGGTCGCCGAGATGGAAGTCTCGCACACCGGGCGCTTCCTCAAGCCGCTGCTGGAGCGAGCCAGGAGCCAGCAGGCCGAGCTGGCTGCGGCCAAATAGCGCCGCTGCCAGCCACAAAAAAACCCGGCTTCGTGAGAAGCCGGGTTTTTCGTTGCTACCGCTACAGCGCTGCCGGGCCGGGCCCGCTGCCGGGGATCACTCCTCGGCGGCGGCTTCCTCGACCTCCTCGACGACCGGACGGTCGACGAGTTCGACGAAGGCCATGGGGGCGTTGTCGCCGGTGCGGAAACCGCACTTGAGGATACGGACGTAACCGCCCGGACGCTCGGCGTAACGCGGACCCAGCTCGTTGAAGAGCTTGCCGACCGCTTCCTTGGAGCGGGTGCGGCTGAAGGCCAGACGACGGTTGGCGACGCTGTCCTGCTTGGCCAGGGTGATCAGCGGCTCGATGACGCGACGCAGCTCCTTGGCCTTGGGCAGGGTTGTCTTGATCACTTCGTGCTCGATCAGCGACACGCTCATGTTCTTGAACATGGCCTGACGATGCGAGCTGGTGCGATTTAGATGACGACCACTCTTACGATGACGCATGGTTGCAATTCCTTACCAAACTGAGACTCGAGTCGACGCTCACGCAGAGGCCTTGTCGTCCTTCAGGCTCGCCGGCGGCCAGTTCTCCAGCCGCATGCCGAGGGAAAGACCGCGAGCAGCCAACACGTCCTTGATTTCGTTCAAAGACTTCTTGCCGAGGTTCGGCGTCTTGAGCAGCTCGACTTCGGTGCGCTGAATCAAGTCGCCGATGTAGTAGATGTTCTCGGCCTTCAGGCAGTTGGCACTGCGGACGGTCAACTCGAGATCGTCTACGGGGCGCAGCAGGATCGGATCGACGTGATCCTCTTCCTCCTCGATCTCCTGCTCCTTGTCGGCTTCCAGGTCGACGAACGCTGCCAGCTGCTCCTGCAGGATGGTGGCGCTGCGACGGATGGCCTCTTCCGGATCCAGGGTGCCGTCGGTTTCCAGGTCGATGATCAGCTTGTCCAGATCGGTACGCTGCTCGACACGCGCGGCATCGACGGCGTACGAGACGCGACGCACGGGGCTGAAGGTGGCATCCAGCTGCAGGCGGCCGATGGCACGCGACTCGTCGTCGGCGCCGACACGGGCATCCGCCGGCTCATAGCCACGGCCACGAGCGATCTTGAGCTGCATCTTGAGCTCGGCACCCTCGTTGACGTGAGCGATGACGTGCTCCGGATTGACGATCTCGACGTCGTGATCGAGGACGATGTCGCCCGCGGTCACCACGGCCGGGCCCTGCTTGTTCAGCGAGAGCACTGCCTCGTCGCGACTGTGCATGCGGATGGCCACGTCCTTGAGGTTCAGGAGAATCTCGATGACATCTTCCTGAACACCCTCGATCGCGCTGTACTCATGCTCGACACCCGCGATCTCGACTTCCACCACGGCGCAGCCGGGCATGGACGAGAGCAGGATGCGACGCAGCGCATTGCCCAGGGTATGGCCAAAGCCACGCTCGAACGGCTCGAGCACGATCTTCGCGTGATGCGCGCTGATCTCTTCGACCTTGATATCGCGCGGACGGAGAAACTCTGTCACTGAACGCTGCATAACTACACCTTTGAGGCTGCCTAACGGTTACTCGGTACTCGCTGCCGGCCCCGAAGGGCCGGCGCGACGCGGTCAGCGACGCTTACTTCGAGTACAGCTCGACGATCAGGTTTTCGTTGATGTCGGCCGACAGATCGCCGCGCTCCGGGATAGCCTTGAAGGTGCCTTCCATCTTCTTCGCGTCGACCTCGATCCAGGCGACGTCGCCACGGTTGGCAGCGATGGAGAGAGCACTCTGGATGCGCGCCTGGTTCTTCGCCTTCTCGCGAACGGAAACCACGTCACCGGGCTTGACCTGATAGGAAGCCACGTTGACGGTGCGGCCGTTGACCGCGATCGCCTTGTGGCTCACCAGCTGGCGTGCCTCGGAACGAGTGGAGCCGAAGCCCATGCGGTAGACGACGTTGTCCAGTCGGGATTCGAGCAGCTGCAGCAGGACTTCGCCGGTGGCGCCGGAGCGACGGGCGGCCTCCTTGTAGTAGCTGCGGAACTGCTTTTCGAGTACGCCGTAGATACGACGCACTTTTTGCTTCTCGCGAAGCTGCAAGCCGTAGTCGGAAAGACGCTGACGGCGCTGGCCGTGCACACCCGGAATCTGCTCGGATTTGCACTTCTTCTCGAAGGGAGTCACACCACTCTTGAGGAAGAGGTCGGTGCCTTCACGACGAGACAGTTTGCACTTCGGTCCAATATAACGAGCCATGAATCTGTCTCCTTAAACGCGGCGTTTCTTCGGCGGACGGCAGCCATTGTGGGGAATGGGCGTCGCGTCAGTGATGCTCTGCACGCGGAAGCCGGCGGCGCTCAGAGCGCGCACGGCGGATTCACGGCCAGGACCGGGGCCCTTGACCAGCACGTCGACGTTTTTCACACCATACTCGGCTGCAGCGGTCGCTGCACGTTCGCTTGCCACTTGAGCAGCGAACGGGGTGCTCTTGCGAGAACCACGAAAACCCGAACCACCGGCAGTTGCCCAAGAGAGAGCATTGCCCTGGCGGTCTGTGATCGTCACGATCGTGTTGTTAAAAGAGGCGTGGATGTGCGCAACGGCGTCCACTACCTGCTTTTTAACCTTTTTACGGTTGCTACGCGGGTTAGCCATGTTGATGTCTATTCCTGTCTTTACGCCAGAACGTGCGTGTTACTTGCGGATCGGCTTACGCGGGCCCTTACGGGTGCGCGCGTTAGTCTTGGTCCGCTGACCACGCAGCGGAAGACTACGACGATGACGCAGACCACGATAGCAACCCAGGTCCATGAGACGCTTGATGTTCAGCGTCACATCACGACGAAGGTCACCTTCCACGGTGTACTTGCCGACCTCTGCACGCAGGGCATCTACTTCTTCAGAAGAGAGCTCCTGGATCTTGGTGGTCGGCGCGATGCCGGTAGCGGCACAGATTTCCTGTGCACGCGTGCGGCCAATCCCGAAGATATAGGTCAGCGAGATCGCCGCATGCTTGTTGTCCGGGATATTGACGCCTGCAATACGGGCCATCAGCTTTCTCCGAAATTTGAGCGGCTTGCTCGATTAGTTACTACAAAAGGCGCAACAGCATACCCCTTTACCCATCTCAGGGCAAGGGGTATGCCGGCACCACTTATTCACAAACGCCAGAATCAACCCTGGCGCTGCTTGTGCCGCGGCTCGATGCAGATGACGCGAACCGCGCCATTGCGCCGAATGATCTTGCAGTTACGGCACATCTTCTTGACGGAAGCTCGAACTTTCATCGTTCCTTCTCCAAAATCGGCGCGGCGCGCCTTGTCACCGGCAGCGCCACTCAGCGCATGATGCCGCCGCTGCCATAGCCTTTCAGGTTGGACTTCTTCATCACCGACTCGTACTGGTGCGACATGAGATGCGACTGCACCTGGGCCATGAAGTCCATGATGACCACCACGATGATCAGCAGCGCGGTACCGCCGAAGAAGAACGGCACGTTCCACGCCACGATCAGGAACTGGGGCATCAAGGAAACCGCAGTGATGTACAGGGCGCCGCACAGGGTCAGACGGGTCATGACCTTGTCGACATAGCGAGCGGTCTGCTCACCAGGACGAATACCCGGGAGGAAGGCCCCTGACTTCTTGAGGTTGTCAGCGACATCCTTGGGATTGAAGACCAGTGCTGTGTAAAAGAAGCAGAAGAATATCACCGCCGCGCCGAAAAGCAAGATGTAGAGCGGCTGTCCCGGGCCCAGGGCCTGGGAGGCACGCTGCAACCACTCCATGCCGTCGCCCGCTCCGACCCACTGGCCGATGGAGGCAGGGAACAGCAGGATGCTGGAAGCGAAGATCGGCGGAATCACACCCGCCATGTTCACCTTCAGCGGCAGATAACTGCTCTGCCCGGCATACATCTTGTTGCCGACCTGACGCCGCGGATAGTTCACCGTGATACGGCGCTGGCCGCGTTCGATGAAGACCACGAAGGCCACGGTCGCCACGCCCAGCACGGAGAGAGCCAGCAGCGGCAGCACGTTCCACGCACCTTCGTTGCGGGCCAGCTCGAACGCCTGTCCCACCGCACCCGGCAGGCCTGCGACGATACCGGCGAAGATCAGCAGCGAGATACCGTTGCCGATACCCTTTTCGGTGATCTGCTCGCCCAGCCACATCAGGAACACTGCACCCGACACGAAGGTGACGATGGCAGTGAAATAGAAGCTGAAGTCAGCGCTATAGGCGATGCCCTGGCTGGCCAGACCCACCGACATGCCGGTGGCCTGGACGAAGGCCAGCAGCACGGTACCGTAGCGGGTGTACTGGCTGATCTTGCGGCGACCGGCCTCGCCCTCCTTCTTCAACTGCTCAAGGTGGGGCGAGACTGCGGTCAGCAGCTGCATGATGATCGACGCGGAGATGTAGGGCATGATGCCCAGCGCCATGATACTCATGCGCTCCAGGGCGCCACCCGAGAACATGTTGAACATGCCCAGGATGGTGCCCTGCTGCTCCCTGAACAAGGCAGCAAGCTGGTCAGGATTGATACCGGGAACGGGAATATGGGCACCGATACGGTACACCACGATGGCGAGGAGCACGAAGCGCAGACGCGCCCACAGTTCACTCAGACCGCTGCCCATCGCCGGCATGTTTCCTGACTTGGCCATTTAGTCCTCTACCTTGCCGCCGGCAGCTTCGATCGCGGCACGGGCACCCTTGGTGACCTTGACGCCGCGAACGGTGACCGCCTTGTTGACGTCGCCGGAAAGAATGATCTTCGCGTGCAGAGTAGCGTCCTTGAGCACGTTGGCCTGCTTCAGGGTCTCCAGAGTGACTTCGTCACCCTCGACCTTGGCCAGCTCGCTCAGGCGCACCTCTTCGGAGACCAGCGACTTCATGGAAGTGAAGCCGAACTTGGGCAGGCGCCGCTGCAGCGGCATCTGACCACCCTCGAAACCGGGCTTCACGGTGCCGCCGCTACGCGACTTCTGACCCTTGTGGCCACGGCCACCGGTCTTACCCAGACCGGAACCGATGCCACGGCCGACGCGCTTCTCGGCGTGCTTGGAACCCGGTGCCGGGCTCAGCGTGTTGAGTTTCATGGATTACTCTCCCTCTACCCGCACAAGGTAGTTGACCTTGTGGATCATGCCGCGCACGGCAGGGGTGTCTTCCAGCTCGACCGTATGACCGATGCGGCGCAGGCCCAGGCCCTTCATAGTAGCCTTGTGCTTGGGCAGAGTGCCGATGGTGCTACGGATCTGGGTTACCTTGAGTGTGGCTGCCATGGTAGTTACCCCGTGATCGCTTCGACAGACAGACCGCGCTTGGCGGCGATGTCTTCCGGCGACTGCATGGAGGCGAGACCCTTGACGGTCGCGCGCACCACGTTGACCGGATTGGTGGAGCCGTAGCACTTGGCCAGGACGTCATGGACGCCGGCCAGCTCGAGCACGGAGCGCATGGCGCCGCCGGCGATGATCCCGGTACCTTCGGAGGCCGGCTGCATGTACACCTTAGAGGCACCGTGACGGGCCTTGACCGGGTACTGCAGGGTGTGACCCTTGAGGCTCACCTTGACCATGTTGCGGCGCGCCTGGTCCATGGCCTTCTGAATCGCGACCGGCACTTCACGCGCCTTGCCACGACCGAAGCCGACACGACCATTGCCGTCGCCAACGACGGTCAGCGCGGTGAAGCCGAAAATACGACCACCTTTGACCACCTTGGCGACACGGTTGACCTGCACGAGCTTTTCCTGCAGGTCGCCGGTGTTCTGTTCGTTCTTCGCCATCGTAAAACCCTTTAGAATTCCAGGCCGCCTTCACGTGCGGCGTCGGCCAGGGCCTTGACGCGGCCGTGGTACTTGTAACCGGCACGATCAAAGGCCACCTGGGTGATGCCAGCCTGCTTGGCACGTTCGGCAATCAGCGCACCCACCTTGGCGGCGGCGTCAGCGTTACCGGTCGCACCCGCACGCAGGTCCTTGTCCAGCGTGGAAGCGCTGGCCAGCACCTTGCCACCATCCGGCGAGATGATCTGCGCATAGATGTGACGCGGGGTACGGTTGACGCACAGGCGAAACACGCCCAGCTCGCGCATCTTGGCACGAGCGCGGCGGGCACGACGGAGACGAGATTCTTTCTTCGCGTTCATAACCCTGCCTTACTTCTTCTTGGCTTCTTTGCGACGCACCTGCTCGTCGGCGTAGCGCACACCCTTGCCCTTGTAGGGCTCGGGCGGACGGAAGGCGCGGATCTCCGCAGCCACCTGACCGAGCATCTGCTTGTCCGCGCTCTTCAGCACGATGACGGTGTTCTTCGGCGTTTCCGCCGTAACACCCTTGGGCAGGGAGTACTCGACCGGGTGAGAGAAGCCCAGTGACAGATTCAGCGTCTGGCCACTTGCCTGGGCACGATAGCCGACGCCAACGATTTCGAGGGTCTTGGTAAAGCCCTCAGAGACGCCGGTGACCAGGTTCTGGACCAGAGCTCGTGTGGTACCGACCATGGCCCAGGACTTGGCGCTCTCGCTCGGCTTGAAGGTCAGCTGACCCTCTTCCTGAGCGATGACCACGTCCGGGTGAACGGTCAGCGACAGCGTGCCCTGACCGCCCTTGGCGGTCAGCTGGTCGCCGTCGAGTTTGACGTCGACGCCGGCGGGCACTTTAACCGGATATTTGGCTACGCGGGACATTCCAGACTCCTAGAATACGGTGCAGATGACTTCGCCACCGACGCCCGCCTGACGAGCGGCACGGTCGGTCATCACGCCCTTGGAGGTGGTGACGATCGCCACACCCATGCCATCCGCCACCTTGGGCAGTTCACTCTTGCCCTTGTACTGGCGCAGGGACGGCTTGGACACCCGCTGCAGGTGCTCGATGACCGGCTTGCCCTCGAAGTACTTGAGGGTCACGGTCAGCTCGGGCTTGGTACCTTCAGCGACCGCGAAGTCGTTGATGTAACCCTCTTCCTTCAATACGCGGGCCACCTCGACCTTGAGCTTGGAGGACGGCATGGTAACCGTCTCCTTGGTGGCCATCTGCGCATTGCGGATACGGGTGAACATATCCGCCAGAGTATCTTGCATGCTCATTTACGTTGCGCTCCTGATGTTTCCGTGGCGGCTTACCAGCTGGACTTCTTCAGTCCAGGGACCTCGCCACGCATGGCGGCTTCACGCAGCTTGTTACGGCCGAGGCCGAACTTGTTGTAGTAGCCGTGCGGGCGACCAGTGATGCGGCAGCGGTTACGCTGACGCACCGGGCTGGAGTCGCGCGGCAACTGCTGCAGTTTCAGCGTCGCCTCGAAGCGCTCTTCGTCGGAAGAATTCACGCTCTGGATGATCGCCTTGAGCTCGGCACGGCGGGCCGCATACTTCTCGACCAGCTTGGTGCGCTTGAGCTCGCGTTCAATCATGCTCTTCTTTGCCATGATCCCACCCTTATTTCTTGAACGGGAAGTTCAGCGCGCTCAGCAGCGCACGACCTTCCTCGTCGGTGTTGGCAGTAGTGGTGATGGTGACATCCAGACCACGAATCCGGTCGATCTTATCATATTCGATCTCCGGGAAGATGATCTGCTCACGCACACCCATGGAGTAGTTGCCGCGACCGTCGAAGGACTTCGGGTTGAGACCACGGAAGTCACGTACGCGGGGGATCGCGATGTTGACCAGACGATCGAGGAATTCCCACATGCGCTCGGAGCGCAGGGTCACCTTGATGCCGATCGGCCAACCTTCGCGCACCTTGAAGCCCGCGATGGACTTGCGTGCCTTGGTCACCAGCGGCTTCTGACCGGAGAGCTTCTCCAGGTCGCCGATGGCATTCTCGATCAGCTTCTTGTCGCTGGTCGCGTCACCGATGCCCATGTTGAGGGTCACCTTGGTGATCCGCGGCACCTGCATCACGTTGGCGTAGCTGAACTGCTCTTTGAGCTGAGCCACCACCTCGTTCTGATAACGTTCTTTCAAGTTCGCCATTTTGCTACCCGACTCGCGTTAGGCGTCGATCTGCGTCTGCGTCGACTTGTAGATACGTACCTTGGTACCGTCTTCCTTAACCTGGAAGCCGACGCGATCCGCCTTACCGGTCTCCGAGTTGAAGATCGCCACGTTGGACGCGTGAATCGGAGCCTCGCGCTCGACGATACCGCCCTGATTGCCCGCCATAGGGTTGGGCTTGGTGTGACGCTTGATCATGTTCACACCGGACACGACGAAGCGTTCGTCCTTGAGGACGCGCTTGATCGTGCCACGCTTGCCCTTGTCCTTGCCGGCGATGACGATCACTTCATCGTCACGTTTGATCTTTTGCATGTCCGCTTCGCTCCTTACAGCACTTCAGGCGCCAGGGAAATGATCTTCATGAACTTCTCGGTACGAAGCTCACGAGTCACCGGCCCGAAGATACGGGTGCCGATCGGCTGTTCGTTGGTGTTGTTCAACAGAACTGCCGCATTTCCATCGAAGCGGATCAGCGAGCCGTCGGAACGACGAACGCCGCTGCGGGTACGAACCACCACCGCCTTGAGGACCTGGCCTTTCTTGACCTTGCCACGCGGAATGGCTTCCTTCACCGTGACCTTGATGATGTCACCGACCCGCGCGTAGCGGCGGTGCGAACCGCCCAGCACCTTGATGCACTGCACCCGGCGCGCTCCGCTGTTGTCGGCGACATCCAGCATTGTCTGAGTCTGAATCATCGGTTTTCTCCAAACCTAATCTGACTGCTCTCGCCGAGCTCAGCCCCTGGCCTGCTCGATCACCTCGACCAGCGTCCAGGCCTTCTTCTTGGACAGCGGACGGCATTCCTGGATGGAAACCGTGTCGCCGGCCTTGGCCTGGTTCGCCTCGTCATGGGCGTGCAGCTTGGTGGAGCGCTTGACGTACTTGCCATAGATCGGATGACGCTCACGGCGCTCGATCATGACGACGATGGACTTGTCCATCTTGTCGCTCACCACCTTGCCGGTGAGCGTACGGGCTTTCTTTTCTTCGGCCATCTCAGTCACCTGCCTTCTCGTTGAGCACAGTCTTCACCCGGGCGATGTCCCGACGAACCTGCTTGAGCAGATGAGTCTGGCTGAGCTGGCCGGTGGCCTTCTGCATGCGCAGGTTGAACTGCTCGCGGAGGAGTTCGAAGAGCTGCTCCTGGAGCTGCTCGACTGACTTTTCACGAATTTCCTGGGCTTTCATCACATCACCGTCCGTTTCACAAAGGTGGTGGACACGGGCATCTTCTGAGCGGCCAGGGTGAAGGCCTCGCGGGCCAGCTCCTCGGACACGCCTTCGATTTCATACAGGACCCGACCCGGCTGGATCTGTGCGACCCAGTACTCGACGGAGCCCTTACCCTTACCCATACGGACTTCGAGTGGCTTCTTGGAAATCGGCTTGTCAGGGAAGACGCGGATCCAGATCTTACCGCCACGCTTGACGTGACGGGTGATCGCACGACGGCCGGCTTCGATCTGGCGCGCCGTGATGCGGCCGCGACCGGTTGCCTTGAGGCCGTATTCCCCGAAGCTGATCTTGCTTCCGCGATGCGCCAGGCCACGGTTGCGGCCTTTCATCATCTTGCGGAATTTCATGCGCTTGGGCTGTAACATCGATTCGCTCTCCCCTTACCTGGAACCTTTCTTCTTGGAGGGCGCGGCCTGCGGCTGTTGCTTGGCCTTGGCGCGGACCTCTTCGATGCCCCCGAGGATTTCACCCTTGAAGACCCAAACCTTGACACCGATGATGCCGTAGGTGGTTTTTGCCTCAAAGGTGGCGTAATCGATGTCCGCACGCAGGGTGTGAAGCGGCACGCGACCTTCACGGTACCACTCGGTACGCGCGATTTCGGCGCCACCCAGGCGACCAGACAGCATCACCTTGATACCACCCGCACCGAGGCGCATGGCGTTCTGCACGGAACGCTTCATGGCACGACGGAACATGACGCGACGCTCGAGCTGGCCGGCGATGTTCTGCGCGACGAGCTTGGCGTCCAGCTCCGGCTTGCGGACCTCTTCGATGTTGACGTGCACGGGCACGCCCATCATCGCGGTGACGTCGCGACGCAGCTTGTCGACGTCCTCGCCCTTCTTGCCGATCACGATGCCCGGACGGGCAGTGTGAATGGTGATACGGGCGTTGTTGGCCGGACGCTCGATAGTGATCTTGCTCACGGAAGCGTTCTTCAGACGCTCCTCGAGGAAGCGACGCACTTCGAGGTCGTTGTTCAGCTTGTCGGCATAAGCACCGCGCTCGGCATACCACACCGAGGTGTGATCCTTGACGATACCCAGCCGAATACCTGTCGGATTGACTTTCTGACCCATCTGGTCGACTCCTACTTCTCGGCTACCTTGACGGTGATGTGGCACGTGCGCTTCAGGATGCGATCCGCGCGACCCTTGGCCCGCGGCTTGATGCGCTTGAGCGTCATGCCCTCATCGACGCAGATGGTCGAGACACGCAGCTCGTCGATATCCATGCCGTTGTTTTCTTCCGCATTCGCGATGGCGGACTGCAGCACTTTCTTGACCAGCTTGGCAGCCTTCTTCGGTGAGAAGGTCAGCAGGTCGAGCGCCTCGGCGACAGGCTTACCGCGCACCTGGTCAGCCACCAAACGGGCCTTCTGGGCGGATAAACGAGCGCCACGCAGCTTAGCTGTGACTTCCATCTCTCAATCCTCTCTGGCTTACCGTTTGGCTTTCTTGTCCGCCGCATGACCGCGATAGGTGCGGGTGGCAGCGAATTCGCCCAGCTTGTGGCCAACCATTTCCTCGGAGACGTGCACCGGGACGTGTTGGCGACCGTTATGGACAGCAATGGTGAGCCCAACCATGTTCGGCAGGATCATGGAACGACGCGACCAGGTCTTGATCGGTTTGCGGTCGTTCTTCTCCACTGCAGCCTCAACCTTCTTCAGCAGATGAAGGTCGATAAAAGGACCTTTCTTCAGTGAACGTGGCACAGCCGTTACCTCTTAGTGTCTGTTACTTGGCCTTGCGGCGGCGAACGATCAGCGCATCAGTGCGCTTGTTCTTGCGGGTCTTGTGGCCCTTGGTGGGCACACCCCACGGCGTAACCGGATGGCGACCACCGCTGGTGCGGCCTTCACCGCCACCGTGCGGGTGATCTACCGGGTTCATCGCGACACCGCGAACGGTCGGACGCACGCCTCTCCAGCGCTTTGCACCGGCCTTGCCAAGTTGACGCAGGCTGTGCTCAGAGTTGCTCACTTCACCCAGGGTCGCACGGCAGTCGGCCAGCACCTTGCGCATCTCGCCGGAGCGCAGACGCAAGGTGGCATAGCTGCCTTCACGGGCGACCAGCTGGGCGCTGGTACCGGCACTGCGAGCGATCTGGGCGCCCTTGCCGGGCTTGAGCTCGATGCAGTGAACGGTGGAACCCAGCGGGATGTTACGCAGCGGAAGGGTGTTGCCCTTCTTGATCGCCGCGTTCACGCCGGACTCGAGCTTGTCGCCAGCACTCACGCCCTTGGGCGCGATGATGTAACGACGCTCGCCGTCCAGGTACTTCAGCAGCGCGATGTGCGCGCTACGATTGGGATCGTACTCGAGGCGCTCGACGATGGCAGGAATGCCATCCTTGGTGCGCTTGAAGTCGACGATCCGGTAATGCTGACGGTGACCACCGCCCACGTGGCGGGTAGTGATGCGACCGTTGTTGTTACGTCCACCGCTGCGCGACTGCTTTTCCAGCAGCGGCGCATAGGGCTTGCCCTTGTGCAGGCCTTCGCTGACGACCTTGACGACGTGGCGACGACCGGCGGATGTGGGTTTTGTCTTGACGATTGCCATGATCCGTACTCCTGCCCTTATTCGGCGCCAGTGAAGTCTTCGAGCGTTTCACCAGCTGCCAGGGTCACGTACGCCTTGCGGTAACCCTGACGGCGGCCCAGACCGTGCGCGCTGCGCTTGGTCTTGCCCTTCATGTTCAGCACCTGGACGCGGTCGACCTTCTTGCCAAACAGCACCTGAACGGCCTGCTTGATTTCGGGCTTGGTCGCGTCGCTGGCCACCTTGAACACATACTGGTTGCGCTCGGCGGCGAAAGCGGCCTTCTCGGTCACGTGCGGACCAAGCAGAACCTTGAATACGCGCTCCTGGTTCATGCCAGCTTCTCCTCGAATTTACGCAGAGCAGAGACGGTGACCAGCACCTTGTCGAAGGCGATCAGGCTCACCGGATCGGCAGCAGCCACGTCCACCACATCCACGTTGGGGATGTTGCGGGCGGCCAGATAGAGCTTCTCGTCGACTTCCTCGGTAACGATCAGCGCCTTCTCCAGACCCATCTCGTTGAGCTTGGCCACCAGCTGCTTGGTCTTCGGCGCATCGACGGTGAACTCGTCGATGGCGATCAGACGCTCCTGGCGCACCAGCTCGGACAGGATGGAACGCATCGCGGCGCGATACATTTTGCGGTTGACCTTCTGCGAGTGGTCCTGCGGACGGGCCGCAAAGGTCACACCACCGCTGCGCCACAGCGGCGAACGGATGGTACCGGCGCGAGCGCGACCGGTGCCCTTCTGACGCCACGGCTTCTTGCCACCGCCGCGCACGTCGGAACGGGTCTTCTGAGCACGGGTGCCCTGGCGACCACCGGCCAGATAGGCGGTGACGACCTGGTGGACCAGCGCTTCATTGAATTCTTTGCCAAAGGTGGCGTCGGCGACTTCGACAGTACCCGCGCCTGCAGCAAGATTCAGATTCATCGGATCTCTCCCCTTCAGCCAGCTTTGACGGCGCTGCGAACGATGACGTCGCTACCGGTAGCACCGGGCACGGCACCCTTGATCAGCAGCAGATTGCGCTCGGCATCTACCCGCACGACTTCGAGGCTCTGGACGGTGCAGCGGACATTGCCCATCTGACCGGCCATCTTCTTGCCCTTGAAGACGCGACCCGGGGTCTGACACATACCGATGGAACCCGGCGCACGATGCGACAGGGAGTTACCGTGGGTGGCATCCTGGGTACGGAAATTCCAGCGCTTGACGGCGCCCTGGAAGCCCTTGCCCTTGGAGGTGCCGGTCACGTCGACCTTCTGACCAGCTTCGAAGAGGGATACGGTGAGTTCGCCGCCCACTTCCGGAGCCTCATCACCTTCATTGAGGCGGAACTCCATCAGCGAACGACCGGCCTCGATACCTGCCTTGGCGTACTGACCTGCCTGCGCCTTGGTAAGATGCTTGGCCTTGCGGGAGCCGGTTGTGACCTGAATCGCCGCATAACCGTCGGACTCGACGGTCCGCACGCTGGCGACGCGATTCGGCTCAACCTCGATAACGGTTACGGGCACGGAAGCGCCATCTTCGGTAAAGACACGGGTCATACCGGCCTTTCTACCGAGCAAACCGATAGTCATTCTCAGTCTCCTTTAGTGTACGGGGCTATCACCCGCTATGGCTGCCCTTTCCAGAGCATTCCACTAGCACGTTGTATGACGCCATCACGGCGTGGCGGCTGCTGCTCTCACTCGTTTGAAAGAGCGCTGGGCCGCGGGTGTCTAGTGTGGTTAGTCGAGCTTGATCTGAACGTCCACGCCGGCGGCGAGGTCGAGCTTCATCAGGGCATCGACGGTCTTTTCAGTCGGCTCGACGATATCGAGCACGCGCTTGTGAGTGCGAATCTCGTACTGGTCACGCGCGTCCTTGTTGACGTGCGGTGAGATCAGCACAGTGTAGCGCTCACGATTGGTCGGCAGCGGGATCGGACCGCGCACCTGAGCACCAGTACGCTTGGCGGTATCAACGATCTCCGCGGCGGACTGGTCGATCAGGCGATGGTCGAATGCCTTCAACCGAATGCGAATCTTCTGGTTCTGCATTTGCCCTAAACTCCAATGGATGTCGACGGCGCGAGCCGCCTACCCACGCATTCAAAGGATGCGCATTATATGCACGCCGGATGCGAGAGTCAAACACTCTGCATCAGGTGCGCAGAAAGGGGGCTCCTCACGGAGCCCCCTTCGATCAGTCAGCAGCCCAGGGCTTACTGAACGATCTTGGCCACGACGCCGGCGCCGACGGTACGACCGCCTTCACGGATGGCGAAACGCAGGCCTTCGTCCATGGCGATCGGAGCGATCAGGGTGATAACCATCTTAACGTTGTCGCCCGGCATGACCATCTCGACGCCTTCCGGCAGTTCACAGGTACCGGTCACGTCAGTGGTACGGAAGTAGAACTGCGGACGGTAGCCCTTGAAGAACGGGGTGTGACGACCGCCCTCTTCCTTGGACAGCACGTACACTTCGGCTTCGAAGACGGTGTGCGGGTTGATGGAACCCGGCTTGGCCAGCACCTGACCACGCTCGACTTCGTCACGCTTGGTGCCGCGCAGCAGGGCGCCGACGTTCTCACCGGCACGACCTTCGTCGAGCAGCTTGCGGAACATCTCGACACCGGTAACGGTAGTCTTGGTGGTGTCCTTGATACCGACGATCTCGACTTCTTCGCCAGCCTTGACGATACCGCGCTCGATACGACCGGTAACCACGGTGCCGCGACCGGAGATGGAGAACACGTCTTCGATCGGCATCAGGAACGGCTGATCGATGGCACGCTCCGGCTCCGGAATGTAGTCGTCCAGGGCCTTGATCAGGTTGGCAACGGCGGTGGTGCCCATGCCGTTCTCGTCCTCACCGTTCAGCGCCATCAGCGCGGAACCGGTGATGATCGGAGTGTCGTCGCCCGGGAAGTCGTACTCGTTCAGGAGCTCACGAACTTCCATCTCGACCAGCTCGAGCAGCTCTTCGTCGTCGACCATGTCGGCCTTGTTCAGGAACACGACGATGTACGGAACGCCAACCTGACGAGACAGCAGGATGTGCTCGCGAGTCTGCGGCATGGGGCCGTCGGCAGCGGAACAGACCAGGATAGCGCCGTCCATCTGAGCGGCACCGGTGATCATGTTCTTGACGTAGTCGGCGTGCCCCGGGCAGTCGACGTGAGCATAGTGACGCTGCTCGGACTGATACTCGACGTGAGAGGTGGCGATGGTGATACCACGCTCACGCTCTTCCGGAGCGTTGTCGATGGAGTCGAACTGACGCCATTCACCGCCGAAGACCTCAGCAGAAACGCGAGTCAGGGCCGCAGTCAGAGTGGTCTTGCCGTGGTCGACGTGACCGATGGTGCCGACGTTGACGTGCGGTTTGGAACGTTCGAATTTTTCCTTAGCCACTTCGATAACCTCTTTAACGTTTGCTAGCGGTTAGCCTTTCTGGTTGATGACGGCTTCAACGATGCTGGAGGGCGCCTCTTCGTACTTCGCGAACTCCATAACGTAGCTCGCACGACCCTGGGTCTGAGAACGCAGATCGGTTGCATAACCGAACATCTCGCCCAGAGGCACCATCGCGCGGATGATCTTGCCGGAGGAAGAGTCATCCATGCCTTGCACCAGACCGCGGCGACGGTTCAGGTCGCCCATGACGTCACCCATGAAATCCTCGGGGGTCACGACTTCGACCTTCATCACCGGTTCCAGCAGCACGGCCTTGGCCTTGCGGGCCCCTTCCTTGACAGCCATGGAAGAGGCGACCTTGAACGCGTTCTCGTTCGAGTCCACGTCATGGTAGGAGCCATCGTACAGCGTGACCTTGACGTCGATCATCGGGTAACCCGCGATGACACCGTTCTGCAGCTGCTCGTAGGCCCCTTTCTCGACGGCACCCACGTACTCCTTGGGTACCACACCGCCGACGATCTCGGAAGCGAACTTGAAGTGCATCTCTTCGTCTTCGCCCTTGTCCGCCTCGGTGAGCGGCTCGATGCGCAGCCAGACATGACCGTACTGGCCACGACCGCCGGACTGACGCACGAACTTGCCTTCCTGCTCGACCTTGCCGCGAATGGTTTCGCGGTAAGCCACCTGTGGCTTGCCGATGTTGGCCTCGACCTTGAACTCGCGACGCATGCGGTCGACGATGATGTCGAGGTGCAGCTCGCCCATGCCGGAGATGATGGTCTGACCGGTCTCTTCGTCGGTCTTGACGCGGAATGACGGATCTTCCTGGGCCAGCTTGCCCAGCGCCACGCCCATCTTCTCCTGGTCGGCCTTGGACTTCGGCTCCACGGCCACCGAGATGACCGGCTCCGGGAATTCCATGCGCTCGAGAATGATCTTGTTCTCCAGGTCGCACAGGGTGTCACCGGTGGTGACGTCCTTCAAGCCGATGCAGGCGGCGATGTCGCCGGCCAGAATTTCCTTGATCTCTTCGCGGGAGTTGGCATGCATCTGCACGATACGGCCAACGCGCTCCTTCTTCTGCTTGACCGAGTTATAGACGCTGTCGCCCGACTTCAGCACGCCCGAGTAGACGCGAATGAAGGTCAGGGTACCGACGAAGGGATCGGTGGCGATCTTGAATGCCAGGGCGGCAAAAGGAGCACTATCGTCCGCTTCACGCGTGGCGACGGTGCCGTCCTTGTCGTCCAGCTCACCTTCGATGGCCTTGACCTCGGCCGGAGACGGCATGTATTCGATCACGGCGTCGAGCACCGCCTGCACGCCCTTGTTCTTGAACGCAGAGCCGCAGGTGACCAGCACGATCTCGTTGTCCAGGGTACGACGACGCAGGCCGGCCTTGATCTCCTCGGTGGAGAGCTCGCCCTCTTCGAGGTACTTGTCCATCAGCTCTTCGGAGGCTTCGGCAGCGGCTTCGACCATCTGCTCGCGATACTCCTCGGCCGTCTCCTGGAGCTCGGCGGGAATGTCGACGAGCTCGTAGCTCATGCCCTGGTCGGCTTCGTTCCAGAGGATCGCCTTCATCTCGATCAGATCGATGACGCCCTTGAACTCGTCCTCGGTGCCCCAGTTGATCTGGATCGGCACGGCGTTGGCGTTCAGGCGCTCCTTGAGCTGCTTCACGACCATGAAGAAGTCGGCGCCGGTACGGTCCATCTTGTTGACGAACACCATGCGCGGCACTTCGTACTTGTTGGCCTGGCGCCAGACGGTCTCGGTCTGGGGCTGAACGCCGGAGCTGCCGCACAGCACTACGACGGCGCCATCGAGCACGCGCAGGGAGCGCTCGACTTCGATGGTGAAGTCGACGTGCCCAGGGGTGTCGATGATGTTGATGCGGTGCTCGTCGAACTGCTGGTTCATGCCCTTCCAGAAGGTCGTCACAGCAGCGGAGGTAATGGTGATACCGCGCTCCTGCTCCTGCTCCATCCAGTCGGTGGTCGCCGCACCATCGTGCACCTCACCGAGTTTGTGAGACAGACCGGTGTAGAAAAGCACACGCTCGGTAGTGGTGGTCTTGCCCGCGTCGACGTGGGCACAGATCCCGATATTGCGATAGCGGTTGAGAGGTGTCTTGCGTGCCACGGTGAAACTCCCCGTTGATTGGCGATGCGTTGAGAGGCGCTGCGCTTAGAAACGGTAGTGCGAGAACGCCTTGTTGGCCTCGGCCATGCGATGCACGTCTTCACGCTTCTTGACCGCGGAGCCCTTGCCTTCGGCGGCATCGAGCATTTCGCCGGCAAGGCGCTGCACCATGGTCTTTTCACCGCGCTTGCGCGCCGCATCCACCAACCAGCGCATGGCCAGCGCCTGGCGACGCGAGGGACGAACTTCCACGGGCACCTGATAGGTCGCACCGCCAACGCGGCGGGACTTGACCTCGACCATCGGCTGAATGGCTTCCAGCGCGCGATCGAAGATCTCCAGCGGCTCTTCCTTACTACGCTCGGCAACCGTGTCCAGCGCACCGTAGACGATACGCTCAGCTGTGGACTTCTTGCCGCTGACCATCAGGTGGTTCATGAACTTGGCCAGGCGCTCGCTTCCGAACTTGGGATCCGGCAGGATCTCGCGCTTGGCAACAACTCTTCTTCTAGGCATGACAAGCCCTCTATCGAAGGGTCTTTCAGGCAAACCCGGAACTCCCGCACGCTCATCTCGAACCCGCGACGCCCGACCTTACTCTTATCAGACCGAAATTGATTCTGGTAACGCCTCGAGGTCGATCAGGACTTCGGACGCTTGGTGCCGTACTTGGAACGGCCCTGCTTACGGTTCTGCACGCCGGAGGTGTCGAGGGCGCCGCGCACGGTGTGGTAACGCACACCCGGCAAGTCCTTGACACGGCCGCCGCGGATCAGCACGACAGAGTGTTCCTGAAGGTTGTGACCTTCACCGCCGATGTAGGACGAAACCTCGAACCCGTTGGTCAGGCGCACACGGCAGACCTTACGCAGGGCCGAGTTCGGCTTCTTCGGGGTAGTGGTATAGACGCGGGTGCAGACACCGCGCTTCTGCGGACAGGCCTGCAGCGCCGGCACGTCGCTCTTGGCGGCGGGGCGCTTGCGCGGCTTGCGCACGAGCTGGTTGATCGTTGCCATGTTGTGTAGCTGACTCCAATGGTTGCCTTGCCTTTCAGCGGACGCGGGCGCACCCACCCCACTGTTAAAGGCTGCGCATTCTAAGGTCTAACGGGGTCAGGCGTCAAGCGACGGGGAGCTTCCCGGCACCTGACGCCCACCTCGCTTACAGCTCGTCGTCGTCCGAGTCGAGAGCGGTGAGCTGGGCGCCCAGCTCCTGCTCGACGTCGAAAGCCGACGGGTGGAGCAGACGCTCGGTATCTTCCCGCTTGCGGCGACGCTCCTGATGGTGGGCCAGCCCCGTACCTGCCGGGATCAGACGACCGACCACCACGTTCTCCTTGAGGCCGCGCAGGTAGTCGCGCTTGCCGGTTACCGCCGCCTCGGTCAGCACCCGCGTGGTCTCCTGGAAGGAGGCCGCGGAGATGAACGATTCGGTGGCCAGGCTGGCCTTGGTGATACCCAGCAGCACACGCTGGTAGCGAGCCGGGAATTTCTCGGCATGTTCCAGCAGCGCATTCTGCTCGAGCACCTTGACCAGTTCGACCTGGTCGCCCGGGATGAAATCCGAGTCGCCCGAGTCGGTGATCTCAACCTTGCGCAGCATCTGACGCACGATCACTTCGATGTGCTTGTCGTTGATGCCCACGCCCTGGAGGCGATAGACCTCCTGGATCTCAGCGGTGATGTACTTGGCCAGCTCCGCCACACCTAGCAGGCGCAGGATGTCGTGGGGGTTGCTCGGGCCATCGGAGATCACCTCGCCCTTCTCCACGGTCTCGCCTTCGAAGACCGCGATCTGGCGCCATTTCGGGATCAGCATCTCGAACGGATCGCCACCGTCGTCCGGTGTGATGGTCAGACGACGCTTGCCCTTGGTCTCCTTGCCGAAGCTGATCGTACCGCTGACTTCGGCCAGGATGGCCGGCTCCTTCGGCTTGCGCGCTTCGAACAGGTCGGCCACGCGGGGCAGACCACCGGTGATGTCCTTGTTGCCGGACGCTTCCACCGGAATACGCGCAACGATTTCACCGATACCGATCTTGGCACCATGGTCGACCGAGACGATGGCCTTGCCGGGCAGCAAGTATTGCACCGGGGTGTTCGAGCCCGTCACGCTGATGGGCTCACCGCTCTCGTCGGTGAGCAGGATCATCGGGCGGCTGTCGCGACCGGCCTGCGGGCGCGCCGCCGACTCGATCACCTCGATGGACGACAGGCCGGTCATCTCGTCCACGCTGCGGTGGATGGTGACACCCTCGACCATGTCGACGTACTGCACTTTACCTTCGACTTCGGCAATGATCGGGTGGGTGTGCGGATCCCACTTGGCGACCATCTGGCCGGCATCCACCGCGTCGCCGTCCTTGATCGACAGCTCGGCGCCGTAAGGCAGCTTGTAGTACTCGCGCTCGCGGCCGTGCTCGTCGGCCACCGCCAGGGCGCTGGAGCGGGACACCACCACCAGCTTGCCGTCGGTGCGCTCGACGAACTTCATGTTGTGCAGACGGACCTTGCCGCCGTGCTTGACCTGAACGCTGTCCACCGCAGAGGCACGCGATGCCGCACCGCCGATGTGGAAGGTACGCATGGTCAGCTGGGTACCCGGCTCACCGATCGACTGGGCGGCGATGACGCCGACGGCCTCGCCGATGTTGACCTGATGCCCGCGGGCCAGATCGCGGCCGTAGCACGACGAGCAGACCCCGTGAGTCGATTCGCAGGTGATGGCGCTGCGCACCACGATCTCGTCGACGCCCATGGTGTCGAGACGCTCGCACCAGGCTTCGTCGAGCAGGGTGCCCTTCTCGATCAGCACTTCTTCGGTGCTGGGGTCGATGACGTCCTGGGCCACCACGCGACCCAGCACGCGCTGGGCCAGGGAGACGATGATGTCGCCGCCTTCGATGACCGGGTGCAGGGTCAGGCCCTGCTCGGTGCCGCAATCGGTCTCGGTGATCACCATGTCCTGCGCCACGTCGACCAGACGACGGGTCAGGTAACCGGAGTTGGCGGTCTTGAGGGCGGTATCCGCCAGACCCTTACGCGCGCCGTGGGTCGAGATGAAGTACTGCAGTACGTTCAGACCCTCGCGGAAGTTGGCCACGATGGGGGTCTCGATGATCGAGCCGTCCGGCTTCGCCATCAGGCCACGCATACCTGCCAGCTGACGGATCTGAGCCGCGCTACCCCGGGCACCGGAGTCGGCCATGATGAAGACGCTGTTGAACGAGTCCTGCTCCACCTCGTTGCCGTTGCGGTCGATCACGGTCTCCTTGGAGATACCCGCCATCATCGCCTTGGCCACCTTGTCGTTGGCCTTGGACCAGATATCGATGACCTTGTTGTACTTCTCGCCGGCGGTGACGAGACCGGAGGAGAACTGGTCCTCGATCTCCTTGACCTCGGCCTCGGCTGCTTCGACGATCTCGCTCTTCGCGTCGGGAATGACGAAGTCATTGACGCCGATGGAAGCGCCGGACCAAGTCGCCATACGGAAACCGGTGTACATCAACTGGTCGGCAAAGATCACCGTCGGCTTGAGGCCGGCACGACGATACACCTCGTTGAGCAGCTTGGAGATCGCCTTCTTCTTCATCGGCTGATCGACCAGCTCGAAGGGCACGCCGTCGGGCAGGATACGGAACAGCAGCGCACGACCCACCGTGGTGTCGTAGAGGGTGCGGGCGGTGCTGTGCTCGCCGCTCTCCTCGTCGATGATCACCTCGGTAAGACGCACCTTGACCCGGGCATGCAGCGACACGCTCTGGGTACCGAAGGCACGCTCCACCTCTTTGAGGTCGGAGAACACCATGCCCTCGCCCTTGGCGTTGATCTTCTCGCGGGTCATGTAGTACAGACCCAGCACCACGTCTTGAGACGGCACGATGATCGGGTCACCGTTGGCCGGCGACAACACGTTGTTGGTGGCCATCATCAGCGCCCGCGCCTCGAGCTGGGCTTCCAGCGTCAGCGGCACGTGTACCGCCATCTGGTCACCGTCGAAGTCGGCGTTGTAGGCGGCACATACCAGCGGGTGCAGCTGGATCGCCTTGCCCTCGATCAGCAGCGGCTCGAAGGCCTGGATGCCGAGACGGTGCAGGGTCGGCGCACGGTTGAGCAGCACCGGGTGTTCGCGGATGACGTCGGCGAGGATGTCCCACACCTCGGGCAGCTCGCGCTCGACCATCTTCTTGGCTGCCTTGATGGTGGAAGCATGACCCAAGGTCTGCAGCTTGGAATAGATGAACGGCTTGAACAGCTCGAGCGCCATCTTCTTCGGCAGACCGCACTGGTGCAGACGCAGGGTCGGGCCGACGGTGATCACCGAACGACCGGAGTAGTCGACGCGCTTGCCCAGCAGGTTCTGACGGAAACGCCCCTGCTTGCCCTTGATCATGTCGGCCAGCGACTTCAGCGGACGCTTGTTGGAGCCGGTGATGGCCCGACCGCGACGACCGTTGTCGAGCAGCGCATCGACCGCTTCCTGCAGCATGCGCTTCTCGTTGCGCACGATGATGTCCGGCGCGTTGAGGTCGAGCAGCCGCTTCAAGCGGTTGTTGCGGTTGATCACCCGACGATACAGGTCGTTGAGGTCGGAGGTGGCGAAGCGACCGCCGTCCAGCGGCACCAGCGGACGCAGGTCCGGCGGCAGCACCGGCAGCACTTCCATGACCATCCACGCCGGATCGTTGCCGGAGTTGAGGAAGGCCTCCAGCAGCTTGAGCCGCTTGGAGAGCTTCTTGATCTTGGTCTCGGAGTTGGTCTGCGGGATCTCCTCGCGCAGGCGGTCGACCTCCTCGGCAAGGTCGATGTCCTTGAGCAGCGCCTGGATGGCCTCGGCGCCCATGCGGGCGTCGAAGTCGTCACCGAACTCCTCGAGGGCCTCGAAGTACTGCTCGTCGTTGAGCAGCTGGCCGCGCTCCAGGGTGGTCATGCCCGGATCGATGACCACGAAGCTCTCGAAATAGAGCACCCGCTCGATATCGCGCAGGGTCATATCGAGGAACATGCCGATACGCGACGGCAGCGACTTGAGGAACCAGATGTGCGCCACCGGCGAGGCCAGCTCGATGTGGCCCATGCGCTCGCGACGCACGGCGGCCTTGGTCACCTCGACGCCGCACTTCTCGCAGATGATGCCGCGGTGCTTCATGCGCTTGTACTTGCCGCACAGGCACTCGTAGTCCTTCACCGGACCGAATATCTTGGCGCAGAACAGCCCGTCCCGCTCCGGCTTGAAGGTACGGTAGTTGATGGTCTCGGGCTTCTTGACCTCGCCATAGGACCAGGAGCGAATCATGTCCGGCGAGGCGAGCGAGATCTTGATCGCGTCGAACTCTTCGGACTGTGATTGCGATTTGAGGACTTTCACCAAATCTTTCATGGAGTCGGCTCCTAGCTCTCTAACTCGATATCGATGCCCAGCGAACGGATTTCCTTCACCAGTACGTTGAAGGATTCCGGCATGCCGGCATGCATGGTGTGGTCGCCGTCGACGATGCTCTTGTACATCTTGGTGCGACCTTCCACGTCGTCGGACTTCACCGTGAGCATCTCCTGGAGGGTATAGGCGGCGCCGTAGGCTTCCAGCGCCCACACCTCCATCTCACCGAAACGCTGACCGCCGAACTGCGCCTTACCGCCCAGCGGCTGCTGGGTGACGAGCGAGTAGGAGCCAGTGGAACGGGCGTGCATCTTGTCGTCCACCAGGTGGTTGAGCTTGAGCATGTACATATAGCCCACCGTCACCGGGCGGTCGAAGGCGTCACCGGTACGCCCGTCGTACAGCGCCATCTGGCCGGAATCCGGCAGATCCGCCAGGCGCAGCAGGTGCTTGATCTCGCCTTCTGCCGCGCCGTCGAACACCGGCGAAGCCATCGGCACGCCGCCGCGCAGGTTCTTGGCCAGGGCGATCACCTCGTCGTCGGAGAGCGAGTCGATGTCCTCGATCCGGGTACCTTCGGTGGAGTTGTACACCTTGCCCAGGAACTCACGAATCTCGCTCACCTGCTGGGTGCGTGCATCGCGCAGCAGAGCGTCGATCTTGACGCCGAGGCCCTGGGCCGCCAGGCCCAGGTGGGTCTCGAGGATCTGACCGACGTTCATCCGCGACGGTACGCCCAGCGGGTTGAGGACGATGTCCACCGGCACGCCGTTGTCGTCGAAGGGCATGTCTTCTACCGGCATGATTGCCGAGATGACACCCTTGTTACCGTGACGGCCGGCCATCTTGTCACCCGGCTGGATGCGACGCTTGACCGCCATGTAGACCTTGACGATCTTGAGTACGCCCGGCGCCAGGTCGTCGCCCTGGGTCAGCTTGCGCTTCTTGTCCTCGAAGCGCTCCTCCATCTCCTTGCGACGGTTCTCCAACTGCTCGTCGGCCTGGGCCAGCAGCTCGTTGAGCGACTCGTCCTGCAGGCGCAGCTTGAACCACTGCTGACGCGGCAGTTCGTCGAGGTAGCTGTCGGAGAGCACGTCGCCTTTCTTCAGCTTGGGTCCGCCGTTGACCGGCTGGCCGGAGAGCGTGCGCTTGAGACGCTCGAAGGTGGCGTCCTCGGCGATGCGGTAGGTCTCCTGCAGGTCCTTGCGCACCTCATCGAGCTGCATCTGCTCGATGGCCAGCGCCCGGGAGTCCTTCTCCACGCCGTCGCGGGTGAACACCTGCACGTCGATCACGGTACCGCGCATGCCGGTGGGGGCGCGCAGCGAGGTATCCTTCACGTCGGAGGCCTTCTCACCGAAAATCGCCCGCAGCAGCTTCTCTTCCGGGGTCAGCTGGGTCTCGCCCTTGGGCGTGACCTTGCCCACCAGGATGTCGCCCGGGCCGACTTCGGCGCCGATGTAGACCACGCCGGCCTCGTCCAGCTTGGAGAGTGCCGACTCACCCACGTTGGGGATATCCGAGGTGATCTCCTCCGGCCCCAGCTTGGTGTCGCGGGAAACGCAGGTCAGCTCCTGGATGTGGATGGTGGTGAAGCGATCCTCCTGCACCACGCGCTCCGAGAGCAGAATCGAGTCCTCGAAGTTGTAGCCGTTCCAAGGCATGAAGGCGATGCGCATGTTCTGACCCAGGGCCAGGTCACCCATGTCGACGGAGGGACCGTCGGCCAGGATGTCGCCGCGCTCGACCACGTCGCCGGGACGCACGATGGGGCGCTGGTTCATGCAGGTGTTCTGGTTGGAACGCACGTACTTGGTGAGGTTGTAGATGTCGACGCCGGCTTCGCCGCCGATGATCTCGTCCTCGTTGATACGTACCACGATGCGCTTGGCGTCGACCGAGTCGATGACCCCGCCGCGACGCGCCACGGCACATACGCCGGAGTCGCGGGCGACGAAACGCTCCATGCCGGTACCCACCAGCGGCTTCTCGGCGCGCAGGGTCGGTACCGCCTGACGCTGCATGTTCGAGCCCATCAGAGCGCGGTTGGCATCGTCGTGCTCGAGGAACGGGATCAGCGCCGCTGCCACCGAGACCACCTGACGCGGAGACACGTCCATCAGGGTGACCTGCTCGGGGCGCATGAAGGTAGTCTCGCCCTTGTGGCGCACCTGTACCAGGTCGTCGACCAGCTTGCCGCTCTCATCGACGGTGGCCGAAGCCTGGGCGATGATGAAGTCGCCCTCCTCGATGGCCGAGAGGTGCACCACCTCGTCGGTCACCTGGCGGTCCACTACCTTGCGGTACGGCGTCTCGAGGAAGCCGTAGCTGTTGGTGTGGCTGTAGGTGGCCAGCGAGTTGATCAGACCGATGTTCGGACCTTCCGGGGTCTCGATCGGACACAGACGGCCATAGTGAGTGGCGTGAACGTCGCGCACCTCGAAGCCGGCCCGCTCGCGGGTCAGACCGCCCGGACCAAGCGCGGAGACGCGGCGCTTGTGGGTGACCTCGGAGAGCGGGTTGTTCTGGTCCATGAACTGCGAGAGCTGGCTGGAACCGAAGAACTCCTTGACCGCCGCCGCCACCGGCTTGGCGTTGATCAGGTCCTGCGGCATCAGGCCTTCGCTCTCGGCCATGGAGAGACGTTCCTTGACCGCACGCTCGACGCGCACCAGGCCCACGCGGAACTGATTCTCGGCCATCTCGCCGACACAGCGGATACGACGGTTGCCCAGGTGATCGATATCGTCGACTTCGCCGAAGCCGTTACGGATGTAGATCAGCTCCTTGAGCACGTCGAGGATGTCGCGATTGTCGAGCACGCCGGAGCCGACGTCGGAATCACGACGCAGGCGACGATTGAACTTCATGCGACCGACACCGGAAAGGTCGTAGCGGTCTTCGGTGAAGAACAGGTTGTGGAACAGCGTCTCGGCGGCTTCCTTGGTGGGCGGCTCGCCGGGGCGCATCATGCGGTAGATCTCGACCAGCGCCTCGAGCTGCGAGCTGGTGGTATCCAGACGCAGGGTCTCGGAGACGAACGGGCCGCAGTCGAGATCGTTGGTGTACAGCGTCTCGAGCTTGGTGATGCCGGCCTGGCCCAGCTTCTCGAGCAGTTCCGGGGTGATCACGCTGTTGCAGGGGCAGATCAGCTCGCCGGTATTGGCATCGACCTGATCCTTGGCCAGGGTCTTGCCGAACAGGTAATCCATCGGCACTTCGAGGCGCTCGAGGCCGGCCTTCTCCAGCTGACGGATATGCTTCTGGGTGATACGGCGACCTTCCTCGACGATCAGGTTGCCATCGGCATCCTTGATGTCGAAGGTGGCGGTTTCGCCACGCAGGCGCGACGGCACCAGCTCCACCGAGAAACCGCTCTTCTCGATGTGGAAGACGCTGGTGTCGAAGAACTCGTCGAGGATCTCCTCGGCACTCATGCCCAGCGCGCGCAGCAGCACCGTGGCCGGCAGCTTGCGGCGACGGTCGATACGCACGAAGACGTTGTCCTTGGGATCGAACTCGAAGTCGAGCCAGGAGCCGCGATAAGGAATCACGCGAGCGGAATAGAGCAGCTTGCCCGAGGAGTGGCTCTTGCCCTTGTCATGATCGAAGAACACGCCCGGCGAGCGATGCAGCTGGGAAACGATGACCCGCTCGGTGCCGTTGACCACGAAGGTGCCGTTCTCGGTCATCAGGGGGATCTCCCCCATGTAGACTTCCTGCTCCTTGATGTCCTTGATGGCCTTGTTGGAAGAGTCGCGATCGTAGATGATCAAGCGAACCTTGACCCGCAAGGGAGCGGAGTAGGTGACGCCACGCAGCTGGCACTCCTTGACGTCGAAGGCCGGGGTACCGAAGCGATAGCTGACGTACTCGAGCGCCGCGTTGCCGGAGAAGCTCTCGATCGGGAACACGGACTTGAACGCCGCATGCAGTCCGGTCTCGAGGCGCTCATCGGGGGCGCGGTCCTGCTGGAGGAAGTCGTAGTAGGAATCAAGCTGGATCGCCAGCAGGTAGGGCACATCCATCACTTGGGGCAGTTTGCCGAAATCCTTGCGGATGCGTTTTTTCTCAGTGTATGAGTAAGCCATCTGTATTCCCCAGCTTGTTCACCATGGGTGACCGATGCGTGGTCGGCGCCGCCCGACGAGACCGCCCCCGTCAGGCGCTGACGGCAAGCTCCACAGGGGGTAGCTCGCCGTCGGGATTCTGCTAGCGACGCTGCGTCAGCAAGGCGCTAGTGCAACAGAAAAAGGCCGGCAGCGGGAGGGCCCGCCACCAGCCGTGGAAGCTTACGCAGCGCGTGAAGCCATGGAAACCAAGGGGTTACTTGAGTTCCACGGTGGCGCCGGCTTCTTCCAGCTTCTTCTTGGCCTCATCGGCCTCTGCCTTGGGCATGGCTTCCTTGATGGTAGCCGGGGCGCCGTCGACGGCAGCCTTGGCTTCCTTCAGGCCCAGACCGGTGATCTCGCGCACAGCCTTGATCACGTTGACCTTCTTGTCGCCGGCGCTGGCCAGCACCAGGTCGAACTCGGTCTGCTCTTCGGCAGCGGCTTCACCACCAGCAGCCGGACCGGCCACGACGGCGGCAGCGGCAGAGACGCCGAACTTCTCTTCCATCGCTTCGATCAGCTCGACGACTTCCATCACGGACATGTCGGCGACGGCGTTGATGATGTCTTCTTTGGTAAGTGCCATTTCGGTATTCCTAACTTTGCGGGAGCCTCGGCGCACCGAGCGCTCTATTCAGTGTTCGATTCAGGCTACAGCAACGAGTTCGCCGATCAGGCGGCCTGTTCCTGCTTCTGGTCGCGCAGGGCGGCCAGAGTACGAACCAGCTTGCCGGCAGATGCTTCCTTCATGACGGACATCAGCTTGGCGATGGCCTCGTCATAAGTCGGCAGGGTTGCCAGACGGTCAATGTCGCTTGCCGCAATCAGCTCGCCTTCGTAGGCCAGCGCCTTGACTTCGAAGTTCTTCTCATCCTTGGCGAAATCCTTGAACAGACGGGCGGCAGCGCCCGGATGCTCGGTGGAAAACGCCAGCAGAGTCGGACCGACGAAGCTCTCGTTCAGACACTCCCACTGAGTGCCGGAAAGGGCGCGGCGTGCCAGGGTGTTGCGAACAACACGCAGCTGGACGCCATTCTCGCGTGCCTGCTTGCGCAGACCGGTCATCTTCTCGACCGTGACGCCACGAGAATCGGCAACTACGACGGAGAGTGCGCTCTTGGCAGCTTCACTAACCTCGGCAACGATCGCCTTCTTGCCTTCGAGTGCTAGTGGCACAGTGATCACTCCTTCGTGCCGGAACCGCATAAGCGGACTCCGGTGGTTACCATCTCTCCCCTCAACGCAAGCGCCGATGGGAGTCCTGGGTGATGGTGCTCACCAGCGTTCTGGCGGCCACACCATCTGCGCAGGCACCCCTAGGGGAGATTAAGCCGCCCACTCGAAAGAGGGCGGCACCTGCGGTCTTTGACGGCGCCCCTCGCCCCTGCCAGGCAGGACCTCGGGGACCGCAAAGTTCTTGCAACTATTCTCTACCGCGTCCTTAGACGAGGGCAGAGTGATCGAGGGTCAGACCCGGGCCCATGGTAGTGGACAGGGTGACCTTCTTGAAATAGATACCCTTGGACGTGCTCGGCTTGAGACGCTTGAGGTCCGCGACCAGCGCTTCCAGGTTGCCCCGGATGGCGTCGGCATCGAAGTCGACCTTGCCCAGAGTGGTGTGAATGATGCCGTTCTTGTCGGTACGGAAACGTACCTGACCAGCCTTGGCATTCTTCACCGCAGTGGCCACGTCGGGCGTCACGGTGCCGACCTTGGGGTTCGGCATCAGACCGCGCGGACCGAGGATCTGGCCCAGTTGGCCGACCACGCGCATGGCGTCCGGCGAGGCGATGACCACGTCGAAATCGAGCTGACCCTTCTTGACCTGCTCGGCCAAGTCGTCCATGCCGACGATATCGGCACCGGCTTCCTTGGCGGCATCGGCATTGGCGCCCTGAGTGAACACGGCGACGCGCACGTCCTTGCCGGTTCCGTTGGGCATGACGGTAGCGCCACGCACCACCTGGTCGGATTTACGCGGATCGACACCCAGATTGATGGCGACGTCCAGCGACTCCTTGAACTTAACGGTAGAGAGTTCGGCGAGCAGTGCCACGGCCTCTTCCAGGCTGTAAGCCTTGGAAGCGTCGACCTTCTCGCGAATCATCTGAGCGCGCTTGGAAAGCTTGGCCATGATCAGAGACCCTCCACGTTGAGGCCCATGCTGCGGGCACTGCCGGCAATGGTACGCACCGCGGCATCGAGATCGGCAGCCGTCAGATCGGGCTCCTTGGTCTTGGCGATCTCTTCGAGCTGTGCACGGGTCACGGTACCGACCTTCTTCTTGTTCGGCTCACCGGAGCCGGACTTGATGCCAGCCGCCTTCTTCAGCAGGACGGCCGCCGGCGGCGTCTTGGTGATGAAGGTGAAGCTGCGGTCGGAATAGACGGTGATCACCACGGGAGTCGGCAGACCCGGCTCGATGTCCTGGGTCGCGGCATTGAATGCCTTACAGAACTCCATGATGTTGACACCGTGCTGACCCAGCGCGGGGCCCACGGGGGGACTCGGGTTGGCCTTACCAGCTGCCACCTGCAGCTTGATGTAAGCCTGTACTTTCTTGGCCATGATGGACTCCAGTTGGGTAGTAGCGCCTTGCGGCTCCCCGGGTTAAGCGGCCAGCGCGGCGGCCGCACAGCAAATCAGAGGTCGAGAGTCATTCCTTCTCGACCTGCGAGAACTCGAGCTCGACAGGCGTCGCCCGACCGAAGATCAGCACGCTGACCTGCAGGCGGCTCTTGTCGTAGTTGACCTCTTCGACCACGCCGTTGAAGTCGGCAAAGGGTCCGTCGATGACGCGCACGGACTGACCCGGCTCGAACATGGTCTTGGGCCGCGGCTTGTCGCTGCCGTCTTTCACGCGGCGCAGAATGGCGTCGGCTTCTTTCTGGGTGATCGGCGCCGGCTTCTCCTTGGTACCACCGATGAACCCCATCACACGAGGGGTTTCGTTGACCAGGTGCCAGGTGCCGTCGTCCATTTCCATCTCGACCAGCACGTAGCCGGGATAGAACTTGCGCTCGCTCTTGCGACGCTTGCCGTCACGCACCTCGACGACCTCTTCGGTCGGCACCAGGATCTCGCCGAAGCGATCCTCCATGCCATACATCTTCACGCGCTCCTTGAGGGAGCGCATGACATGCTTCTCGAAGCCGGAGTAGGCGTGCACGACGTACCAACGCTTGGACATGAAGACTCCTAACCGATGACGCCGGACATCGCCCAGCTTAGAAGGGTGTCGATCAGCCACAGCATCAGCCCGACGATCAGCACGGCGACCAGCACGATGGCAGTCGTCTGCACCGTCTCGGGACGGGTCGGCCACACCACACGCTGGATCTCTTTCTTGGCGTTCTTGGCCAACTCGGCGAGATCGCGCCCCCTGGCGGTCGTCAGGGCAATGCCTGCAGCACCCAGACAAAGCACGACGACACCAAGCACACGATAGAGAAGCGCCTGATCGGCGTAGTAGGTATTGCCCACTACAGCCAACGTCACCAGCGTGACGACAACCGCCCACTTGAGCCCGTCGTGGCGCGACTCCTGCACCTCGGCGTTGTGTTTCATGAAAACGAGACTCCTCAGGGTGCGGCAATCGAGCATGTTCGTATGAAGAAGCCAACCTGGGGAAGGTTGGCAGGCCAGGAGGGAATCGAACCCCCAACCTGCGGTTTTGGAGACCGCTGCTCTGCCAATTGAGCTACTGGCCTGTACCTGACACGCAGCACCTCTTGCAGACGCATACGTAACAGCGGGCGCCATGATAGCGGATGCTCCGCCGACTGGCAACCCTTCCCGGCGAACTGACGCCGCGAAGAAAAGAAAGGCGAGCCCAGGCTCGCCTTTCTGCAATGGAGCTCATGGACGGATTTGAACCGTCGACCTCACCCTTACCAAGGGTGTGCTCTACCCCTGAGCTACATGAGCAAAACCTTTCACACCCAACCTACCACAGCCGAATGCCTGGAGCGGGCAGCGGGAATCGAACCCGCATCATCAGCTTGGAAGGCTGAGGTTCTACCATTGAACTATGCCCGCCTACCCACTCTTCCCATCCAGACACAAACCTCGATGGGACAATCTGGTGGAGGGGGAAGGATTCGAACCTTCGAAGCTTTCGCGGCAGATTTACAGTCTGCTCCCTTTGGCCACTCGGGAACCCCTCCAGATGGCGGCTCATTCTACCGCCTACCGAAGCCATGTCAAGCGCTTATTTATCAGCCACTTGCCGAAAAGCTCGTCAGTGCGACGACCCCTTGGCCTCGGAACGCGCTGCATTGTGTCAAAGCAGCATGGAGAATGCAAGGCCCGCCCTGATTTTTTCGAGTCCTGCAGGCTCAGGCACACGGGGCGCCCCCGACATACGCCCGGCTCGCTCGGCAGCGGTCAGCGGGAAACACGCTTCGAGCCCGCCATAGACCATGTCAGGCCATATCGCATGGGGAGAGTGCACTCCTCGCGCCACCACGCGCGCATCGCCGCCCGTCAGCAACAGCGGCAAGGCAATCCCTTCACGATCACAGACCTCGGCATAGATTCGATTCACGGCACTGACAGCGGCCAGATAGATGCCATGGTTCACGGCTTCGACGGTTCGCCGCCCCGGCAGCAGTAGCTCCTCTGCCTCGCTGTCGGGATCGATGGCCACATTGCGCGTGCCGAGCTGCAGGCTCTCTTTCATCAGACGCAGCCCCGGCAGGATATACCCCCCCAGGTGACGCCCGCCCGGCAGCACGAAATCGATGGTGATGGCACTGCCGCAATCCACGGCGCAGCAGCCCCCAGCCAGCTGGTAGCCGGCCAGCACGCCCATCCAGCGGTCGACACCCAGGCGATGCGGCTCCTCGTAGCCGTTCATCACGCCCAAGGCTTCGGGTACCGAGCGCGCCACATGCACGCTACGCACTCGGCTCTGCAGCAGCGTTACCGTCTGTTCCAGCACCGCCTGGCGCGCAACGCTCGAGATTCGCACCGCCTCCACCACGTCGAGATCGGGAATATCGGAGCCAGGCTTCCACTCCTCACGGGTCCAGACGGCCCCCCGTGAGCGAATCTCGCTGCTGTCGGCATCCTTCAGCCGCCACTTGGAAAGTGTGTTGCCGATGTCCAGGTCAAGGATCATGTACGCCCACGCACGCTGATCTCACCACCCCCCAGGCGCTCACGCCCCCGCTCATGGCAAACCCAGAGATTGCCAGAGGCATCGACGGTCTCGGCCGTTGCCGTGAACCGCTGCTGCCCTCTCTGCACTTCGACCTGGCAGCCCTGGAAGGCATGCCGTGCATTCCACTCGCCTTGCCAGGCGACAAAGCCGGATGTCTCATACTCGGCCAGCAGCGGCATGAGCTCATCCAGCAGCTCAGCGGCCAGCCGATTGCGTGAGAGCGACGAGGCCTGATCATGCACGGCCGCCACCTTCTGCTCGATTCTCTCTCGAAAGCTCGTTGGCAGATCAAAATTGATACCCATGCCCACCACGACCTCACAGGGACCCGCTGCGTCCCCGCTGATCTCTACCAAGATGCCTGCCAGCTTGCCCAGGTTCCCCTCCCCATCCTCGAGCAGCACGTCATTCGGCCACTTGAGCCTGGAAGAGACACCGTGACGCTCCAGCACGCGAGACAGCGCGACCCCTACCGCGAGGCTCAGCCCCTCCAGCGCCACCACGCCGGTCTCGAAGCGCCACCCGACCGACAGCATGAGCGCACGCCCCCAGGGGGTCGTCCAGACTCGGCCACGACGCCCGCGCCCCGCACTCTGCTGCTCGACCAGGCACACCTCACCATGGCCGGCACCTTGAGCGAAGCGCTGGCGAATGAACTCGTTGCTTGAGGGCAGCGTCTCCTCGACGAAGAGCCTGGCCAGATGCTGCCGCCCCTTGCGCGACAGCTCGGCCACGATTCGCGAACCATCCAGCAGCTCCAGCGGCGCGGAGAGGCGGTACCCCTGCCCCTTGACCGCCTCGAGCGGGATATCCATTGCCTCGAGCTTCTTGAGCTGCTTCCACACCGCGGTGCGCGATACACCCAGCCGCTCCCCCAACTGCTCGCCGGAATGGAACTCTCCGTCGCTCAGCAGCCGAATGAGATCACCGATGGTCATGCTCTGTTGCCCTGGTCGGGAAAAAAGTCATTCTAGCGAACTGCCGCCTCCGCGGAAACGCATTGACCGGATAAAG
>NZ_BAEU01000046.1:0-11274 GCF_000246875.1 Halomonas sp. KM-1 | reverse complement strand
CGGCCGACCGCCTGGAGCGCTTCCTGCGCTTTCGCGCGCGCCACTACGCCGGACAGCGCGACTTTCCGGCTCTCGCCGGCACCAGCGAACTCTCGCCCTATCTGGCCTTGGGCATGATCTCCCATCGCCAATGCCTGCAGGCGGCCCTGAGTGAAAACGACGGCAGCCTGGCGGAGGGCGATGCCGGCATCGCCAGTTGGGTCAACGAGCTGGTGTGGCGCGAGTTCTATCACCACGTGGCGGTGGGCTTTCCCCGGGTCTGTCGCCATCGCGCGTTCCAGCGCCACACCGAAGCGCTGGCCTGGCGTGACGACGAAGCCGGCTTTCATGCCTGGTGCGAGGGACGCACCGGCTACCCCATCGTCGACGCCGCCATGCGCCAGCTGGTGCGCACCGGCTGGATGCACAACCGGCTGCGCATGATCGCGGCGATGTTCCTGAGCAAGCATCTGTTGATCGACTGGCGGCGGGGTGAAGCGTTCTTCCTGCGCCACTTGGTGGACGGCGAGTTCTGTGCCAACAACGGTGGCTGGCAGTGGGCCGCCTCTACCGGTACCGATGCGGCGCCCTACTTCCGCATTTTCAATCCCACCACCCAGTCGCACCGCTTCGATGCGGACGCTCGCTTCATCGCCGAATACGTGTCCGAACTGGCAGCACTGGCGCCGCGGGATCGCCACGCCCCCAGCGCCGCGCAGTGCAACCAGGTGGGATACCCCCGCCCCGTCGTCGACCACAAGGCGGCCCGCGCCCGCGCGCTTGACGCCTTCAAGTCACTGCCGCCGAACGCCTGACCTCAGGCCGCCCCTTCCCAACAGGAGAGACCAGCATGCACCAGGACGACACCCTGGCGACCTTTTGCGCCGCCTTCAATAAGCTAGACAAAAACTGTACAGAATTATTGTACGAGTTATATACTCGCGATGTGACGTTCATCGACCCTTTCCATCGGATCGAGGGGATAGAGGCGCTCGAAGCCCACTTCCTCAAACTGTACGAAAACGTGACGGAGTGCCGTTTCGTCTTTCACGACAGCTTGAGAGTAGAGCGGCAGGCCTACGTCACCTGGACGATGCAAATGAGGCACCCACGCCTGGCAGGCGGCAACTCCATCGCAGTGGAAGGCTGCTCACAGCTGACCTTCTCGCCCGCTGAGCCGCAGCGGGTCTGTCGGCATCGCGACTACTTCGACGCCGGCGCAATGCTCTACGAGCAGCTACCCGCCATTGGCGGCATGGTGCGCTGGCTGAAGCGACGGGTGGCAGGCTAGGCGCAGGTTCAAACATCAAGGAGCAGGCATGGCCCTTCTGAGTGGAAATCGGCGAATCTGGCTGACCGGCGCCAGCTCGGGCATCGGACGTGCCCTGGCGACTCGCCTGCTCGACGAAGGCCACCTGGTAGCGCTGAGCGGGCGCAGCGAGCCGGCGCTGAAGGCGCTGAGCGAAGGCCGGAGCAACGCTCTGCCGCTGCCGCTCGACGTGACCGACCGCAACGCCGTGGAAACGGCCGGCCGCCACCTCGGCGACCTGTTCGGCCAGTTGGACATGGCGATTCTCAATGCCGGCACCTGCGAGTACCTCGATCCACCACACCTGGACAGCGCCCTGGTCGAGCGCGTCTTTGCGGTCAACTTCTTCGGCGCGGTGTACTGCACCACTGCCGCTCTGCCGCTGTTGCGCCAAGCTCGGCAGGCGGGGAAACGCCCCCTGTTGGCCGCCACTTCTAGCGCTGCGGCCTACCTGGCGCTGCCACGGGCCGAGGCCTACGGCGCTTCGAAGGCCGCCTTGAGCCACTATCTCGAGTCGCTGCGTCTGGATCTGGCCCATGAGGGCATCGACGTCAGCCTGATACATCCCGGCTTCGTCGCCACCCCGTTGACCGAGCGCAACGACTTCGCCATGCCCATGCGGATCTCGGCGGAAGCGGCGGCCAAGGCCATCGTGGCCGGCCTGGAGAAGCGCCGCCTCGACATTCACTTTCCGCGCCGCTTCACCTATGGCATCCGCCTGCTCGGCTTGCTGCCGCCGTCGCTGCGCTTTCGGCTGGGCAAGTGTCTGGTCCGCCACCCCGCCATGGAGACCTGACGCCATGACCGCCAGCCTTTCTTCGCCTCTTGATCGTGCGGTTCCCGCTCAGCGCATCGCCGTGGTGGGCAGCGGCATCAGCGGCATGGCGGCCGCCTGGTACCTCAGCGCCCGCCACCAGGTCACGCTGTTCGAAGCGGCTGAGCGGCTGGGTGGGCATACCGCCACCGTGGACGTCGAACTCGACGCTCGCCGCTACGCCATCGACACCGGCTTCATCGTTTTCAACGATCGCACCTACCCGCATTTCCAGCGCCTGCTCACACAGCTCGGTGTCGCCGTGCAGCCCACCGAGATGAGCTTCTCCGTGCACGAGACGCAGCGTGACTTCGAGTACAACGGCCACACCCTAGGCTCGCTGTTCGCTCAGCGTCGCAACCTCGTCAGCCCGCGCTTCCATCGTCTGTTGGCCGACATCCTGCGCTTCAATCGACAGGCCAGCGACGATCTCAGGTACGAGCGGCTGTCGGCGGCGTTCACCCTGGCCGAGTATCTCGACACTTGGGGCTTCGGCGTCGACTTCCAGCGCCGCTACTTGCTGCCCATGGGCGCGGCCATCTGGTCGGCTAGCCTGGGCGACATGCGCCGCATGTCGGCGCTGTTCTTCGTCCGCTTCTTCCATCATCACGGCCTGCTGTCGCTACGTCACCGCCCCCAGTGGTACACCCTGGTCGGCGGCTCGCGGGCCTACATTCCCGACCTGACGGCCCCCTACGCCGAGCGGATCCGGCTGGCCACCCCGGTCCGGGGCATTCGCCGCAGCGCCAACGGCGTCGTGCTGACCACCCCGCGCGGCCGGGAAAGTTTCGATCAGGTAGTGCTGGCCTGCCACGCCGACGAGGCGCTGCGGCTGCTCGAGGATGCCAGCCAGGCCGAGCGTGAGGTGCTGGGCTCGCTGCCCTACGCCGGCAACGAGGTGGTGCTGCATACCGACACCCGCCTGCTGCCGCGGCGCCGACGCGCCTGGGCCAGTTGGAACTATCGCCTGGACGCACGCGGCGACGACGCCCGGGCTTCAGTGACCTACAACATGAACATCCTGCAACGGCTCGAGGCGCCGCACACCTTCTGCGTCACCCTCAACGACGCCGACGCCATCGACCCCAGCCGGGTACTGGGACGCTTTCGCTACGCCCACCCTCAGTTCAGCCTGGCCGGTCAGCACGCCCAGGCCAGGCATGGCGAGATCTCGGGCTGCCACCTGCATACCCACTACTGCGGTGCCTACTGGCGCAACGGCTTCCACGAAGACGGCGTGTGGAGCGCACTGCGGGTGGCTCATGCGCTGGGCTGCGACGAAAGCGGCTCGCACGCCGTCGGCACGCCGGCCAGGACGACGGTCAGCGCATGACGACGTTACCACGCTCACGTGTCTGCCATGGCACACTGCTGCATCGCCGCCACCTGCCCCGCAGCCATCGGTTCGAGTATAGGGTGTGGATGATGTGGCTCGATCTCGACGAGCTGCCCGAGCTGTTCGACGGCGTGCCGGGCTTCAGCACCCGGCGCCCGGCCCTGGCGCGCTTTCGCCGCGAGGATTATCTGGCACCTTACTCATCCTCCTTGGCCGACGCGGCCCGCGACGAAGTCACCCGCCAGCTCGGCCGGGCGCCCCAGGGGAGGGTCTGCCTGCTCACCCAGTTACGCACCCTGGGCTCGGGCTTCAACCCCATCTCGCTCTACTACCTCTATCAGCGTGAGGAAGAGGGCGGCGCCCTGGGCGCCGTGCTGGGCGAGGTGACCAACACGCCATGGCGGGAGCGAACTCGCTATGCCTGTGCCGTGGCGCCAGGGCGCTACACCCACGCCGCCGAATTCGCCAAGACCCTGCATGTCTCGCCCTTTCTGCCGCTGGACATGACCTACCGCTGGCGCTTCAACACCCCGGGCGAAACGTTGTCCCTGCACATGGAAACCTGGCGCCAGGGGGAGCGCCACTTCGATGCCAGCCTGACCCTGGCGATGCAACCCGCAACACGCCGGGCGCTGCTTGCAGCCCTGGCGCGCCAGCCCTGGATGAACCTCAAGACCCTCGCCGCCATTCACTACGAGGCACTCAGGCTCTGGGCCAAGGGGGTTCCCGTCCACGACCACCCTCAGCGCAAGGAGACCACGCCGTGAACATGCTCCGCACTCACCCCGAGCGGCCGCTACCCGAACCCGAGTCGGCCCTGATACGTTGGCTGCGGCCGCGTATGCTGGCTCAGCTCGGCAGCCTCGCGGGCGGTACCATCACGTTGATCGAAGGCAGCCAATGCCACCGGCTCGGACAGGGTGGCCCACTGCAGGTCACCCTGGTGGTGCGTCGGGCGAGAGCGTGGCGCCGGCTGGCTCTGGGTGGCAGCCTCGGCGCGGCCGAAGCCTATGTCGATGGCGACTGGGACGTCGACGACCTGGTCGGTCTGATTCGGCTGTGCGCCATCAACATGGAGCGGCTCGACGGTGATGTGGGATCCCGAGTGGCGCGGGCAGGCATCTGGCTGGGCAGCCTGGGGCAGCGCCTGCTGGGTAATACGCTCAGCCGCGCCCGGCGCAACATAGCCGCGCATTACGACATCGGCAACGAGCTCTTTGCTCTCTTCCTCGATCAGCGTCACCGGATGTATTCGAGCGCCGTCTTTCCACATCCGGAAGCCAACCTGGAGGAGGCCTCGACTCACAAGCTCGACCTGCTGCTGACCCAGCTCGACGTGCAGCCGCAGCATCACTTGCTGGAGATCGGTACCGGCTGGGGCGGCCTGGCCATCCATGCCGCCGTCACCCGCGGCTGTCGGGTCACCACCACGACCATTTCCAGCGAACAGTATCGGCATACGCGGCAGCGTGTGCGCGAGGCGGGGCTGGAAGGGCAGATCACGGTGCTGCAGCGGGACTACCGCGAACTCGAAGGCCGCTTTGACCGGCTGGTCTCGGTGGAAATGATCGAGGCCGTCGGCCACCAGTACCTCGACACCTACCTGGCCACGCTCGACCGTCTGCTGAAGGTGGATGGATTAGCCATGCTGCAGGCCATCACCATCCGCGACCAGCGCTACGAGGCGGCCAGACGCGAGGTGGATTTCATCAAGCGCCACGTCTTCCCCGGCGGCTTCCTGCCTTCGCACCGCGCCATACTCGATGGCCTGACCCGGTGCACTTCGCTCAACCTGGTGGCCTTGCAGGAGATTGGCCCACACTACGCCCGCACGCTTCGCGAGTGGCGCCACCGCTTCGAAGCCAACCTGGAGACCGTGCAGCGGCTGGGCTATGACGAACGCTTCATTCGCCTGTGGCGCTACTACCTGTGCTACTGCGAAGCGGGGTTCACCGAGCGCTCCATCGGCACCAGCCAGCTGCTGCTTGCCAAACCCGGAGCCCGACCTGTACCCCGGCTCTAATGGTGCTATGCAGTAGGTTCGGCACGTAGCATCAGCCCCGCCGAGTCGGTCTTGAGCGCCTGCCATTGGGCCTCGATCACCTCTGCCGGCCCCGGGCGGGAGTAGAGGTACCCCTGTACCAGACGGCAGCCGGCCTGCTGCAGAAAGCCGAGCTGACCGTGGGTTTCAACGCCTTCGGCCACCACGTCGAGCCCCAGTCCGCGTGCCATGGCCAGCACCGCGCTGACGATGGCGGCATCGGCGGGGTCGTCGGGCAACGAGCGGATGAAGGCGCGGTCGAGCTTGAGCTTGTCCAGCGGCAGGTTCTTCAGATAGCTCAGTGACGAATAACCCATGCCGAAGTCGTCGATGGCGATGCGGTGCCCCTTGGCGCGCAGCGCTTCCAGGCGCGGCACGATATCGCCGGCGCGCTCGTCGAGCAGTACCGACTCCGTGAGTTCCAGCCCCAACTGAGAGGGCTCGATACCATGCCGGGCCAGGCCGGCGGCGAGCGCCGCTTCCAGTTCACCCTGAAACATCTGGATCGCCGAGATATTGATCCATACCGGCAATTGCGGGAGCCCCATCTCGCGCCAGCGCGCCATTTGCGCCAGTGCCTCGTCGATCACCCAATTGCCCAGCGGCCCCATCAGCCCGTGCCGCTCGGCCAACGGGATGAAGTCGCCGGGCGAGACCATGCCGTGCTCCGGGTGCCGCCAGCGCAGCAACGCCTCCATGCCGACCACGGCGCCGTCCATCACGCGATGCTGGGTCTGGTAGTGGAGTTCGAGCTGTTCACCGTTGGCCAGCGCGTCACGCAGGCCGTAGACCAGCGCCATCTGCGGTGAGTCCTGCACGTCGAGGGCCGGACGAAAACGCCGACTGACGTTGCGCCCATGGCGCTTGGCAGAATAGAGCGCCGACTCCAGACGCTGGAACAGCACGCTGGACTCCTTGCCATCCTCCGGTGCCCGACAGCTGCCGATGGAGAGCCCCAGGCGCAGCGTCTTGCTGCCGACCTCGAACGGCTCGCCCAGATGGTCGCGCAGGCCGGCAACCCACTTGTCATGATCATCGAAGGTAGTGGTACGAATGGCCAGGAATTCGTCACCGCCCAGGCGCCCCACCACACCGCCCGCCATATGATGCGCCAGCCGCTGGCCGAAGCGGGCCAAGAGACGGTCGCCCTGCTCCACCCCCAGGCTGTCGTTGACCGACTTGAAGCCGTCGATGTCGATGATGGCCATGTCGAGGCTTTCGCCAGCGCGCAGATGGCGCAGACGTGAGGTCATCAGATCGTGCAAACGCCGACGGTTGGGCAGCCCGGTGAGCGGATCCTCGAAGCCGATGCGCCGCAGGTCCTGCTCGCGCGCCTTGTGCACCGAGATGTCGGTGAAAGTGCCCACATAGTGAGTGATGCGACCACGGCCATCGGTCACCGCCTTGACCCGCAGCCACTCCGGGAATTCATCCCCCTGCTTGCGCCGATTCCAGATTTCGCCCTCCCAGCGCCCCTTGCTGTGCAGGGTCTGCCAGAAGCGCTTGAAGAAGGCCGAATCATGACGCGACGCCGCCAGGCTGGCGGCGCTAAGCCCACGCACCTCGTCTTCGGTGAAACCGGTGATGCGGGTAAAGGCGGGATTGACGGCCAGAATGCGATTGTCGGCATCGGTGATCTGCACGCCCTCTTCGGAAAGCATCAGCGCCTGCTGCATCAGGTCGGCGTGCTGACGATCGCGCTTGATCTGACGCCAGGCCACCCAGAGCCCGATTGCCACGATGCCGACCGCCACCGTCCGCAAACCGGGATCGGGCAGCCAGATGCAGGCCGGCAGCGCTACCATGGCAGCCCAAAGCAGCGGTCGATTGAAGGCGGAGGATGGCCGCATGTGAGATCCCGCAATGACGGTGGAGAGAGTAAATTGCGCCCATGCAATGCATCGACCCTTCATTGAGTATCGACACTTGACGCCGACACTTTAATCCGTGGTGAAGGTCGCGTCATGCCTGACGTGCAATCGAAGGCCACGGCCAGTAGACTAGGCAGGGCCGCCCGGGCGGGTCGGCTCTGCGCCACGCCGCCGCTGCACTGCATGCGGAAAGGCCCATTACAACTGTGACTCGGAACGACTCAGTGACCAAGCAACACTCTTTCGAACGCGAAGAACTGCTGGCATGTAGCCGCGGCGAGCTTTTCGGCCCCGGCAACGCTCAGCTGCCGGCACCCAACATGTTGATGCTCGATCGTATCACCCGCATCTACGAAGATGGGGGCGACTTTGGCAAGGGCGAACTGATCGCCGAGCTGGATATCCATCCCGACCTGTGGTTCTTCGACTGCCACTTCCCTGGCGATCCGGTCATGCCCGGCTGCCTGGGGCTCGATGCCATGTGGCAACTGGTGGGCTTCTACCTGGGCTGGCTCGGCCACCCCGGCCGCGGCCGCGCCCTGGGCTGTGGCGAGGTGAAGTTCACCGGCCAGATCCTGCCCGACGCCAACAAGGTCACCTACAAGATCGACATCAAGCGCATCATTACCCGGCGCCTGATTCTCGGTATCGCCGACGGCACCGTGTCGGTCGATGGCCGCGACATCTACCAGGCCACCGATCTGCGTGTCGGCCTGTTCACCTCTACCGCGAATTTCTGATACAGGAGGCTTCCATGCGACGAGTGGTAGTCACCGGCCTGGGCATCGTATCCTGCCTGGGCAACGACCCGCAGGCGGTCGTCGAGGCGCTCCGGAATGGGCGCTCGGGCATTCGCTTCAAGGAGGAGTACGCTGAACTTGGCTTTCGTAGCCATGTCGCCGGGGTCGTGGATATCGATCTCGACGCCCTGATCGACCGCAAGCTGCGCCGTTTCATGGGCGATGCCGCGGCCTACGCCTATGTCAGCATGGCGCAGGCCATAGAGGACGCCGGGCTCACTCCCGAGCAGGTGTCCAGCGAGCGCACCGGGCTCATCGCCGGCTCAGGCGGCGCCTCGAGCGCCAACCAGGTCGAAGCGGCCGATGTCATGCGCGAGAAGGGCCTGCGCCGGGTCGGTCCCTACCGGGTCACCCGTACCATGGGCAGCACCGTCTCGGCGTGTCTCGCCACGCCGTTCAAGATCAAGGGGGTCAACTACTCCATCTCCTCCGCCTGCGCCACCTCGGCCCACTGCATCGGCAACGCCATGGAGCAGATCCAACTGGGCAAGCAGGACATCGTCTTCGCCGGCGGCGGCGAAGAGGAGCACTGGACCCTGTCGTGCCTGTTCGATGCCATGGGCGCGCTCTCCACCCAGTACAACGAGACGCCCGAGAAGGCCTCGCGCCCCTATGACAAGGCCCGCGACGGCTTCGTCATCGCCGGCGGCGGCGGCATGCTGGTGCTCGAGGAGCTCGAACACGCCAAGGCACGCGGGGCCAAGATCTACGCCGAGCTGGTCGGCTACGGCGCCACCTCCGACGGCCACGACATGGTCGCCCCTTCCGGCGAGGGCGCAGTGCGCTGCATGCGTCAGGCCATGGCCGGCGTCGACGGCTCCATCGACTACATCAACACCCACGGCACCTCCACGCCGGTGGGCGATGTGGCCGAGCTCAAGGCCATCCGTGAGGTCTTCGGCGACTCCACGCCGCCCATGAGTTCCACCAAGTCGTTGACCGGCCACTCGCTGGGCGCCACCGGCGTGCAGGAGACCATCTACTCCCTGCTGATGATGGAGCATGGCTTCATCGCTGCCTCGGCCAACGTGGAGGAGCTCGACGACCAGGCGGCCGGCTTCGATATCGTGACCAGTCTGCGCGACGGTGTCAGCGTGGATCGCGTGCTCTCCAACAGCTTCGGCTTCGGCGGCACCAATGCCTGCCTGGTGCTGCAGCGCTACCGCGACTGATCCAGGCAGGCGGCTCACGCCCACGGCCAACGCAAAAGGCGCCCTCCTCAGGGCGCCTTTTGCGTAAGCCAGGCGACAGCGCTCAGTCGACGCTGGCCCCCACGGCGGGCTTGGCATCGGCCGGGCGCGGCACTTCGGAAATCTCGGCCAGGCGCGCCTCGATCCAGGCTTCGACCTCTTTCAGCACTTCCTCGGGCGTACGCCCTTCGGTCACAATGGGTTCGCCCACCACCACGTTGAGCACTCCCGGATTCTTCACCCACTGCCGCCCCGGCCAGCGCTCGCCGGCATTGTGCGCCACCGGCACCACCGGGACACCGGCGCGACAGGCGATGACGGCACCGCTCTTGTTGTAACGCCGCCGCTGGCCCGGATCCACCCGAGTGCCCTCGGGAAAGATCAATACCGACAGCCCCTCCTGCAGTCGCGCCACCCCCTGGCTCAGCACCTGGCGCATGGCCCGCGCCGGCTTCGAGCGGTCGAGCCCGATGGGGTGTAGCAGCCTGAGCCCCCAACCGAACAGCGGAATACGCAACAACTCCTGCTTGAGTACCGTGCACACCGGTGGCTTGAGAATCTGCAGGAAGATGGTCTCCCACTCGCACTGGTGATTGGCCAATATCACGCAGGGCCCATCAGGTAGATGCTCTCGGCCACGGACCCGATAGGTCACACCACAGGTCCAGCGAAACCAGGCGGTCAGGAAATGATTGTAGAGATTGAGCAGCCGATAGCGCGCCGGCAACGCCAGCAGCGGCGCCACAGGCAGCAACAGCGCACCGAAAACCAGAATGGCAAGAAAGTAACCAACATAGAACAGCAGACTGCGCAACACATTCATGGGGTCGTGCCGCCCTCTTCATCGAGTCGGCTGGCGCGGCGCGCCTGGCACCACTCATCGAGCAGACGTCCCACTTCCAGGCGCCAGGGTTTCTGATGCACGCCGAACGCCTCCAGCACCCGTCGACAGTTGAGCACTCGTCGCAGCGGCTGGTCATGATGATGCTTGAGCGCCTTCACCTCGCCCAGCTCGATCTGCTCCCCCAGCCCCTCGAGCCGGGTCGACAGCTGGGTGCGCACCATGGTGGTGAAGGTGTAAGCGCTGACCGGCTCCGTACCTGCCAAGTGGTAGGCGCCCCAGGCGCTCGAGCCACAGGTCAGCTGGTGCAGCATGCCGACCAGCGCCATGGCCACGGCGTCGGCGGCAGTGGGACAAAAGATCACGTCCTGCGCCGCCCGCACCTCTTCCCCGCTAACCAGGCTGTCGATCACACCGCTGAGCCAGGCATGCCCGCCCTCCAGGGCGAACAACGGCCCCAGCCGCACGATCAGATGGCGCGGATGGCCAGCACGGACGCGATCGCCGATGGCGATCAGGCGACGCAAGCTTTCGTCGCGGGGTGCCGGAATCACATGCTCGTCGATGGGCGTTTCGAAGCCGTCCTGGTAGAGCTGGTCGGATACGCACCAGACCAGCGGCGTATCGGTCTCGCGGCACGCTGCCAGGCAGGCGTCCACTCCCTCGCCATGCGCCACGACGGCGGCCGGCTCGATCTCCATCGGCGCCGAGAGCGGCGGAATGATCACCGCCGCAGGAGCCACCTCGCGCAGCAGCGCGGCATCGATGTTCAAACCGGGCTCGATGACGAGCTCGGTGTCGCTACGCCGATGCGCCAGCCTGGCCAACGCCAGGTTGAGGCAGTGGCCGGCATCCAGTACCAACAGCTTCACGATAGCCTCCGGCAGCCTGGGACGGGCAGCGTCAGAACGGGATCTCGTCGTCGAAATCGTCGAAGCTGCCCGGGTCGGGGGCACCGTAGTTGTTCTGCTTCTGACCGCCCTGCTGAGGCTGGCCGCCCTGCTGAGGCTGACCGCCCTGTGCCGGCGGGCGCTGCTGGGGCTGGCCGCCGCCATAGCCGCCCTGCTGCGGCGCATTGTTGCCGAAGCCGCCG
>NZ_BAEU01000047.1:0-59809 GCF_000246875.1 Halomonas sp. KM-1 | reverse complement strand
CAGCATCGACGAGTGGCGCGACGGCGTGGCCTCCGGCGATATCGCCGAAGTCTTCGCCTGCGGTACCGCCGCGGTGATCACCCCGGTGGGCCAACTGGTCACCGAAGAGGGCACCGTGCAGATGCCCGACGCCGGCAACGAGATTGCCAAGCGCCTGCGCGGTAAGCTGCTCGATCTGCAGTACGGCCGGGCCGAAGATAAGCACGGCTGGTTGACGCGCCTGGTGTAACAGCGAAGGCGCTGCAATGGGCTCGCTGGCGCGAGTCCGTTGCTACCACGGCATTACCACCGAGGCGAGGGGCGCCGAAGGGCAGGCCGGCGCGGAGGTCCTACGCCAGGGATGGCGTCGGTAGCGTACAGGGAAGTATTCACAGCGCCTCCGCAAAGGCCTGCCCTTCGGGAAAGCCCCGGGCAGACTCTGATGACCCAAGTAGATTTCTACATTCTCCCCGATACCACGCTGGAAGCACGGCTCGACTTCGCCTGCCGGCTGGCCGAGACCATCGCCGGCAAGGGTTATCGGCTGCATCTGCACGCCGAGGACGAGGCCATGGCCAGCGACCTCGACGAGCGGCTGTGGACCTTCCGCCCCGAGGCCTACCTGCCCCACGCCCTGCTCGGCAGCGAGATGGCCGAGAGCGTGGCGGTGACCATCGGCTGGGAACAGCCGCCCGAGCCCAGCGCCGAAGCGCCCATGGCGCTGCTCAACCTCGACCCGGGCATCCCCGAGTGGTTCTCGCGCTTCGAGCGGGTCGCCGAAATCATCAACCAGCACCAGCAGGTGCTCGTCGCCAAGCGCGAGTGCTGGCAGACCTACAAGCAGCGCGGCTATCCCGTGAAGGCACATCAACTACGCGGCTGAGCCCCCAAGGGCCAATGCGAGGGACGCCGAGGTGAGGGGCGCCGAGGTGAGGGGCGCCGGGGGCAGGCCGAAGAGGAGGTTCTTCGCCATGGATGGCGAAGATAGCGCCCAGGGATGGGTTCACAGCGCCTCCTCGCAGGCCTGCCCCCGGATCAGCCCCGCTTCCATGCAGCTTCGCTGACAATGGCCACTTGGTTGGCTGACGCCAAGCTCCCCATCGCGCTATAATCGAGCCCATTTTTCGCACGCTTTCGACGACTTCCCGCCGCCCGGCCCCACGACCCGGCGGCGATCATTTCTGGACCCGGAACGCCCCATGGACAAGACCTACCAACCCGAGCAGATCGAATCCCGCTGGTACGAGCGCTGGGAGGCCGACGGCCGCTTCGCCCCCTCGGGCGAGGGCGAACCCTACTCGATCATGATCCCGCCGCCCAACGTCACCGGCAGCCTGCACATGGGCCACGCGTTCCAGGACACCATCATGGACACGCTGATCCGCTGGCGCCGCATGCAGGGCAACAACACCCTGTGGCAGGTGGGCACCGACCACGCCGGCATTGCCACCCAGATGCTGGTGGAGCGCAAGGTCGCCGCCGAAGAGGGCAAGAGCCGCCACGACCTGGGCCGCGACGCCTTCATCGACAAGGTGTGGGAGTGGAAGCACGAATCCGGCGGCCACATCACTCGCCAGCTGCGCCGTATGGGCGCCAGCGTCGACTGGAGCCGCGAGCGCTTCACCATGGACGACGGCTTCTACAAGGCGGTGCAGGAAGTCTTCGTGCGCCTCTATGAAGAGGACCTGATCTACCGCGGCAAGCGCCTGGTCAACTGGGACCCCACCCTGCACACCGCCATCTCCGACCTCGAGGTCGAGAACCGCGAGCAGCAGGGCCAGTTCTGGCACTTCCGCTACCCGCTGGCCGACGGCGTCAAGACCGATGCCGGCCTTGGCTACCTGGTGGTCGCCACCACCCGCCCCGAGACCCTGCTCGGCGATACCGGCGTGGCGGTCAACCCCGAGGACCCGCGCTACGCCTCGCTGGTGGGCAAGTTCGTCGAGCTGCCGCTGGTCGGTCGCCGCATTCCCATCGTCGCCGACGAACACGCCGACATGGAGAAGGGCTCCGGCTGCGTGAAGATCACCCCGGCCCACGACTTCAACGACTACGAGGTGGGTCGCCGCCACGGCCTGCCGCTGATCAACGTCTTCACCCAGGACGCGGCGATCCTGCCCCAGGCCGAGGCCTTCGACATCCAGGGCCGCCCGCTGCCCGAGATCGATCCCAGCCTGCCCCAAGCCTACGCCGGCCTCGACCGCTTCGAGGCGCGCAAGCGGATCGTCGCCGACATGGAAGCCGCCGGCCTGCTCGAGCAGATCGAGACGGTCAACAACACCCTGCCCTACGGCGACCGCTCCGGTGATGTCATCGAGCCGCTGCTCACGGATCAGTGGTTCGTCGCCGTGGAGAGCCTGGCCAAGCCCGCCATCGCCGCGGTAGAGAATGGCGACATCCAGTTCGTGCCCAAGAACTACGAGAACATGTACTTCTCGTGGATGCGCGACCTGCAGGACTGGTGCATCTCGCGCCAGCTGTGGTGGGGCCACCGCATTCCCGCCTGGTACGACGCCGAGGGCAACGTCTACGTCGCCCGCACCGAGGCCGAGGCGCGCGCGAAGCATGGCCTTCCCGCCGACCTCGCCCTGACCCAGGACGAGGACGTGCTCGACACCTGGTTCAGCTCGGGCCTGTGGACCTTCGGCACCCTGGGCTGGCCGGAGCAGACCCCGGAGCTGGCGACCTTCCACCCCTCCAGCGTGCTGGTCACCGGCTTCGACATCATCTTCTTCTGGGTCGCACGGATGATCATGCTGACCCTCAAGTTCACCGACGAAGTGCCGTTCAAGACCGTCTACGTGCACGGCTTGGTGCGCGACGGCCAGGGCCAGAAGATGTCCAAGTCGAAGGGCAACGTGCTCGATCCCATCGATCTGATCGACGGCATCACCCTGGAAGAGCTGCTCGAGAAGCGTACCGGCAACATGATGCAGCCGCAGAAGGCCAAGGCCATCGCCAAGGCCACCCGCGACGAGTTCCCCGAGGGCATCGAGCCCCACGGCACCGATGCGCTGCGCTTCACCTTCCTCTCCCAGGCCACCACCGGGCGCGACATCAAGTTCGATATGGGCCGCCTCGACGGCTACCGCAACTTTTGCAACAAGCTGTGGAACGCCTCGCGCTACGTGCTGATGAACGCCGAGGGCCAGGATTGCGGGGCGAACGGAGATAGTGTCGAGCTGTCGCTGGCCGACCGCTGGATCGTCTCGCGTCTGCAGCAGACCGAAGCCCAGGTGACCAAGGCGATGGAGGAGTTCCGCTTCGACCACGCCTCCCAGGCACTCTACGAGTTCGTCTGGAACGAGTACTGCGACTGGTACCTGGAGCTCTCCAAACCAGTGCTGTGGGACGAAGCCGCCAGCGAAGCGGCCAAGCGCGGCACCCGCCGCACCCTGGTGCGGGTGCTGGAAGCGATCCTGCGTCTGGCCCACCCGATGATGCCCTACATCAGCGAGGAGATCTGGCAGCGCGTGGCGCCGCTGGCGGGCAAGGCCGCAGGCGACGGCAGCGAGTCGATCATGGCGCAGCCCTGGCCGATGGCCGAGCAGGAGAAGATCGACGAGCAGGCGACCCGCGACATCGAGTGGCTCAAGGGCGTGATCGTGGCGGTGCGCAACGTGCGCGCCGAGATGAACATTGCCCCGGGCAAGCCGCTCGACGTGCTGCTGACCAAGGGCTCGCAGGCAGATCGCGAGCGCCTCGAGGCCAACCGCCTGTTCCTTGCCAAGCTAGCCAAGCTGGCCAGCGCCACCTGGCTCGACGACCCCAGCGAGGCGCCGCTTTCGGCCACGCAGCTGGTCGGCGACATGGAGGTGCTGGTACCCATGGCCGACCTGATCGACAAGGACGCCGAGCTCACCCGCCTGGCCAAGGAGATCGACAAGCAGGACGCGCTGATCGGCGGCATCGAGAAGAAGCTTTCCAACGAGAGCTTCGTCGCCAAGGCGCCGGAAGCGGTGGTCGAGAAGGAGCGCGGCAAGCTCAAGGAGTACCAGGCGGCCCGCGCCGTGCTGCTCGAACAGCGCGACAAGATCGCCGCGTTGTGACTTTTCAACGGCCCGAAACCGCCGCGATGTGAACCAAGCGGCCCGAAACCGCCGCGCGGTGACTTTTCAGCGGCCCGGAGATGACGCGAATGCCTCGAGAGAACAGCAGCATGGCCAGCCAGAGCCAAGGCTTGACCCTCGAGGCGATACGTCCGCTGTTTCCGCTGCTCGAGCGCAACAGCGCTGGGGCGATCCTGGTCGACGAGGCGAGCCGCCTCATCTGGATCAACGCCTGCTACTGCAGGCTGCTGGGCATCGACGACCCGGCCAGCGTGATCGGCCGCCCCGTGGGCGAGGTGATCCCGCACACCCGCATGCCCGAGGTGGTACGCAGCGGGCGGCCCATCCTGCTCGATATCATGGAGTACCAGGCGCGTCAGCTGGTGGTCACCCGGTTGCCGCTGCACGACCCGGCCAGTGGCCGGGTCAACGGTGCGGTGGCCTTCATCGTGTTCGACGACCTGGAGCCGCTGACCCCGCTGATCGGCAAGTACCGCCGCCTGCAACATGACCTGGCGGTGGCGCGACGCGCCCTGGCACGCCGCGGCTCACGCTATGCCCTGGCCGATTTCGTCGGCGCCAGCCCTGCGGTGCTCGAGGTCAAGCGCCGTGCCCGCCTGGCCGCTGCACGAGCCACGCCGGTGCTGCTACTAGGCGAGACCGGTACCGGCAAGGAGGTGCTGGCCCAAGCCATCCACGGTGACTCGCCGCGGGGAGCCAGCCCCTTCGTTGCCGTCAACGTCGCCGCGGTGCCCGAGAACCTGCTCGAGGCAGAGTTCTTCGGCGTCGCGCCAGGCGCCTACACCGGCGCCGACAAGCGCACCCGCCAGGGCAAGTTCCAGCTCGCCGACGGCGGGACCCTGTTCCTCGACGAAGTCGGCGACATGCCCTTGGCGCTACAGGCCAAGCTGCTGCGCGCCCTGCAGGAGGGTGAAGTGGAGCCGCTGGGCTCCAACGAGATCAAGCGTGTCGACGTACGCGTGATTGCCGCCACCAGCCGCGACCTGGAAGCCATGGTCGAAGAGGGCAGCTTTCGCTCCGATCTCTACTATCGCCTCAACGTGCTGCGCATTCTTGTACCGCCGCTGCGCGAGCGTCTCGCCGACCTGGGTATCCTGTGCGAGACCTTGCTCGGACGGATCGCCGCGGAAAGCGGTGAGCCGCGCGCCGAGATCACCTCGGAGGCGGTGGCACTGCTGCAACGCCACACCTGGCCCGGCAACATTCGCGAACTGCGCAACGTGCTGGAACAGACCCTGGCACTGAACGAGGCCTGCAGCGTGATCGACGTGCCGGAGCTGCGCGCCGCCCTGCCCCACACCACCATGACAAACCCTCTGCCGCCGCCCACTTCCGCGGTACGTCCGCTTGCCGAAGTGGTGCTCGCCGCCGAGCGAGATGCCCTGCACAACGCCTTGGCCGCCTGCGGTGGCAACAAGTCCCGTGCGGCGCGAATGCTGGGCGTTCCACGTTCGGTGCTGTACGACAAGCTCTCCCGCATGTCCGAAAAACCGGACGCCTGACCGGATTTTCGGACAAAACAACTTTCCACCAAGGTCTAATGTTGTCCGCATATTCGGACACACCATCTGCTCCACCTCCCCCTGGCAACGATTAACTCTTTGAAACGAAAAGATTTACTCGAAGTGGCATGAAGCGTGCAATGACGTGGTCACGCGTCATGTCTTGACGCGACGTCGCGGCCAGCCGCGACACATCGAGTCACATGGCTGCAACGACAGCGCCGACCAAAGGCGCTGCGACGACAACAAAGCACAAGGAGCCAACATGTCGTTCATTCCGTCTCTCGCCACTCGCCTTCGCCCGCTCACCCTCGGCATTGCCGCCGCCACCTTGATGGTAGGTGCCACCGCTGCCAGTACCGCCAACGCCCAGGAGCGCGTGCGCTGGCAGGTGCCCATCGCCTTTCCCTCGCACCTGGTGGGCCTGAGCACGCCGGTACGCTTCCTCAGCGAATCGCTCGATCAGGCATCCGGCGGCAACATCAACCTGCGCTACTACGAGCCGGGTGAGCTGATCCCGCCGTTCGAGATCCTCGATGCCGTTTCCGAAGGTCGCTACGACGCCGGCTTCACCTGGGTCGGCTACGACCAGGGCAGCATTCCCGCCCTGCCGCTGTTCGCCGGCGCACCGTTCGGCATGGAGCCGCCCGCCTACCTGGCCTGGCACTACTTCGGCGGCGGTGCCGAACTGCTCGAGGAGATCTACGAGGATTACAACGTCCAGCCGCTGCTGTGCAGCATGATCGGCCCCGAAGCAGCGGGCTGGTTCGCCGAGCCGCTGGAAGACCTCAATCAGATCGACGGTCTGCGCATCCGCTTCGCCGGTATCGGCGGGCGCGTGATGGAGCGCCTGGGCGCCTCCGTGACCATGATCCCCGGCGGCGAGCTGTATCAGGCCATGGAGCGCGGCACCATCGACGCCATGGAGTTCTCGGCACCTGCCGTGGACCGCATCCTGGGTATGCAGGAAATCGTGCAGAACTACGTGCTGCCGGGCTGGCACCAGACCTTCACCACCGCTCACCTGCTGATCAACAAGGACAGCTGGGAAGCGCTGGAGCCGCAGACCCGCGCCATGATCGACATGGGCTGCCGGGCCGCCACCCTCTTCGGCTACTCCGAGAGCGAGATGGAGAATCCCAAGGCGCTGCGTGACTTCGAGGAAGAGGGCGTCAATGCTCAGGTGCTCTCCGACGAGATCCTCGGCGAGCTGCGCCGGGTGACCAATGAGGTACAGGCCGAGATCGCCGCCGAGAACGAGATGTTCGGTCGCGTGCTCGAGAGCCAGCGCGAGTTCATGAAGGTGCATGGCAACTGGCACGTCAAGGGCCACCTGCCGCGCTCCTACTACGCGCCGGAAAACCTCGAAGACTGAGAGAACGCCGTCCGAACGGCCAGGCGAGCTAGTCGCTTGGCGCTTCGGCCGGCTTTTCAAGGTTCGTTCATTCCCCAGTAATGGCCGCCGTCGACAGGCGGTGGCCGACTGACCCGATTCCCCGGAGTTACCCATGAGCATCCATGACTCGGCGACCCCGGCGCCGGAGGGGCACTCCGCGCCGCCAGAGCTGCCCACCAACCGCCTGAGTTACCGCCTCGACATGACCATCCTGCTGTTCGGCCGGGCCATCTCCTGGCTGTGGCTGGCCACCCTGGCGGTGGTGCTGACCAACGTGGTCAATCGATTCATTCTCGGCCGCGGCTCCATCGCCGTGGAAGAGCTCTCCTGGCACCTGTTCGGCGCCACCATGATCCTGACCCTGGCCTATGCCGTCGTCAGCGACGACCACGTGCGGGTCGACGTGATTCGCGAGAAGTTCTCGCTGCGTACCCAGGCCTGGATCGAACTGCTGGCCATCGTGCTGCTGGCCCTGCCGATTCTCTATCTGATGGTGGAGCAGCTCTACCAGTACGGTTACCGCTCCTACCTGCGCGGCGAGCGCTCCCAGGCCCCCAGCGGCCTGCCCTATCGCTTCATCATCAAGACCCTGATTCCCATCGGCCTGACGCTGGTGGCGGTGGCGCTGTTCTCGCGGGTGCTGCGCTGCTGCACCCTGCTGTTCGGTTTCCCCAGGCGCATCCACAAGACGACCCCGCGGCAGTAGCCAACACGCGCTCGCTGGAAGACGCCTCGTTCACCTGAAGAGATCGACTATGGGACTGGAACAATTTCTCGTGCTGGCAATGTTCGCCAGCTTCATGAGCCTGCTGCTACTGGGCTTCCCGGTGGCTTGGTCGTTGGCCGGCGTGGGCTTTGCTTTCGCCGTGATCGGTCACGTGCTGGTGGAGTACATGGCTGCCGATCTGTGGTTCTCCTGGGGCGGTACCATCGGGGTGCTCGACCGGCGCATCTACGGTATCGTCGCCAACGAGCTGATGGTGGCCCTGCCGCTGTTCATCTTCATGGGCATCATGCTCGACCGCTCGGGCATCGCCGAGCGGCTGATGAACTCGCTGGTGCGGGTACTGGGCGGTCTGCGCGGTGGCTATGCCGTCACGGTGGTCATCGTCGGCGTGCTGCTGGCCGCCTCCACCGGCATCGTCGGCGCCTCGGTGGTACTCCTCGGCATGCTCTCGCTGGGCCCGATGATGCGCGCCCAGTACAACAAATCGCTGGCCGTGGGCACCGCCTGCTCGGTGGGCACCCTCGGTATCCTGGTGCCGCCCAGCATCATGCTGGTGCTGATGGCCGACCGCATGGGCACCTCCGACGCCTCCGTAGGGCGCCTGTTCATGGCCGCACTGGTGCCCGGCGTGATGTTGGGCGTGATGTACATCGCCTTCATCCTGATTGCCGCCTACCTGAAGAAGGACCTGGCCCCCGCGCCCAAGGATCGCCAGCCGCTCGATGCCCGGGCGTTCCTGCAGGTGTTCATCGCCGTGCTGCCGCCGCTGGGGCTGATACTTGCCGTGCTCGGCTCGATCTTCACCGGCTTCGCCACCACCACCGAGGCCTCGGCGGTGGGTGCACTGGGCGCCATGCTGCTGGCACTGTTCAACCGCCGGCTGACTCTGGCGACCCTGCGTCATGCGCTCTACCAGACCAGCCGCACCACCGCCTTCATCTTCGCCATCTTCATCGGCGCCACGGTGTTCGCCGCCGTGCTGCGGGGCCTGGGTGGCGACGATGTGGTACGTCTGGCACTCACCGGGCTGCCTTTCAGCGAAACCGGCATCGTCCTGACCATCCTGCTGGTGGTGTTCTTGCTGGGCTTCTTCCTCGACTGGGTGGAGATCACACTTATCATCCTACCGCTGGTCGCGCCGGTGGTGTTCAGCCTGGGGGTCGACCCGCTGTGGTTCGCCATGCTGTTCGCCATCTGTCTGCAGACCTCGTTCCTGACGCCGCCGGTGGGCTTCGCGCTGTTCTACATCAAGGGGGTCTGTCCGCCAGGCATCACCACCCGTGACATCTACCTGGGCGTCGCGCCTTTCGTGGCCATCCAACTGCTCGGGCTATTGCTGGTGTTCTTCTTCGCCCCGCTGGCGACCTGGCTGCCCAACGAGATCTATGGCGGTCGCTGACATTTCGACAAGGAGCAAGACATGCAACTGACCGACAAGACGGCCCTGATCACCGGGGCGGCAGGCGGCATCGGACGCGCCATTGCCGAGCGTTATGCCCGCGAAGGGGCAAGAGTGGCGGTGGCCGACCTCGATCTGGCCGCAGCCGAAGCCACGGTGGCAGAGATCCGCGCCAACGGCGGGCGGGCCATGGCACTGGCCATGGACGTGACAGACGAGGCAGTGGTCGACGCAGGCGTCGAGCGAATCGTCGCCGAATGGGATGGCCTGGACATCGCCATCGCCAACGCCGGCATTCAGCATATCGCCCCGCTGCACAGTCTGACCTTCGCCGACTGGCGCAAGGTGATGGCGGTACATCTGGACGGTGCCTTCCTGGTCACCAGCGCAGCCCTGCGTCAGATGTACCGTCAGGAGCACGGCGGCTGCCTGATCTACATGGGCTCGGTGCACAGCAAGCTCGCCTCACCGCTGAAGGCGCCCTACGTGGCGGCCAAGCATGGCCTGCTGGGGCTTTGCCGAACCGTGGCCAAGGAGGGGGCGAAACATCGGGTGCGCGCCAACATGATCTGTCCTGGCTTCGTGCGCACGCCCTTGGTGGAGCGACAGATTCCCGAGCAGGCCGCAGCACTGGGCATCTCCGAAGAGGCGGTGATACGCGACGTGATGCTCAAGGATACCGTCGACGGCGAGTTCACCACCCTGGAGGACATTGCCGAGCTGGCGCTGCACCTGGCGGCCTTCCCCAGCGCGGCGCTTACGGGTCAGTCGGTGGTGGCCAGCCACGGCTGGTACATGCAATAGGGAAACACAGCACAAATACCTGCGCGAGCGAATCGCTGCGTTGCGCGGTGCTCGGAATCCTCACATATACCCCATATGCTCCGGTTCCTGTGCTCCGTGCGCCTCATCTCGCTCGTCAATTTGTGCAGCATTTCCTCAAATACCGTGAGCATTAGGGAACGCTGTTCTGCAACGCAGCTTTCCCCTAGAATGGGGGCATCGACCATCAACCGTGCCGATGCCCTCATGCCTCATACCGAACCGACCTTCGCGCCTGGCCGCATTCTCGTCTTCAACCTGTTGGGCGCCCTGCTGGTGTGGTCCTGGTTGTCCCCCGGCCTGATGTTCTGGACCGAGCTCGACGATGCGGTGTTCTTCGCCACCAACGCCTGGCTGACCGAGGACAACGAGACCTGGGTGCTGTTCGTGGCGGCGGTGAACAACCGCATGTTCGACGTAGTCAGCTTGATGATCCTGCTGGCGATCTACCTGTGGGCAATCAGTCGCGACCCCGACCCCACCCATCGCATGCTGCGCTGGGGAGGTATCGGCATCACCATGCTGTTGACCGCCGTCTTCTTTGCCCAGGGCTTTCGCATGGTGGTTCCCTATACCCACCCCAGCCCTACCCTGGTGTACGACAACGTGAACCTGATCACGGAAATGGTCGACTTCTCGACCAAGGACAGCTCGGGCAGCAGCTTTCCCGGTGATCACGGCGTGAACCTGTTCCTCTTCACCGCCTTCATGTGGCGCTTCGCCGGCCTCAGGGTGATGCTGGTCAGCGCCGTTTTCGCCGTCCTGCTCAGCGCCCCGCGCATTCTCAGCGGCGCCCACTGGTTCAGCGATGTCTTCTTCGCGGCGCTGATGATCAACCTGATCGTCGCGCCCTGGATACTGCTGACGCCGGTAGGACCGGGGCTGGCGCGGGCGATCACTGCAGGACTGGTCAAGGCACGCAATGCCCTGCCAGGACGCTAACCACTGGTCGGCGTTCGACCCACAAAAAGCGCGGCCTTGGCCGCGCTTTTTCATTGCCTCAGTTCGCCTTGCGCCAGCCGCCCAGTACCCGCTGATCGCGGCCGAAGAACACCAGCCGGTCGTGGTCGATGAGGAAGCGGTAGGCATCCTCCATCATCCCGGTGACGCGCTTGGCGTCGTCGAGCTGAGGGCAGCCGCGACGCGTGGTGCCCAGCTCACCGAACTGGATGCGGTTGCCCCCGTCGAGATTCACCCGCCCATTGATCTCGTTGCAGCCGTCGCTGCCGGTCACACGACCGTCGGGCGAAACGACGAAATAGGGCGTCTCGGGCATGGAGAGGCGCTCATTGGTACCGACCAGCAGCAGGTTCCAGCGCTGCCCCACCACCGGATGGTCGCTAGAGACGCGGGGCTGATCTTGACGAGCGGGTTCGGTTGGCTTGCCGCCACATGCGGCCAGGGACATGGCCACGAGCGCCAGCAGCAGCGCTCGGCCAGGCAGAGTCATGATCATCGAGAGATTCGTTCCTTATTCTCGTCGCGGGTTCTTACCAAGATCCAGAATTCGGCATAGAGGCCCAGGGCTCTCTGGCCGGCAGCGCATCGCCCTTCTGCAGCAGCTCGATGGAGATACCGTCGGGGCTGCGTACGAACGCCATGTGGCCGTCGCGGGGCGGGCGGTTGATGGTCACGCCGGCATCCTGCAGCCGCTGGCACAGGGCGTAGATATCGTCGACCCGATAGGCCAGGTGACCGAAGTTGCGCCCGCCGCCGTACTCTTCCGGGTCCCAGTTGTAGGTCAGTTCCAGCTCCGGTGCCTTGAGCTCGGCGGAGCGAGACTCGTCCTCGGGTGCCGCCAGGAACACCAGCGTGAAGCGCCCCTTCTCGTTCTCCTTACGCCTCACCTCCTTCAACCCCAGCAGGTTGCAGTAGAACCGCAACGACGCATCCAGGTCGCTGACTCGAACCATGGTGTGCAGGTACTGCATGAGCCCTCCTAGCCAATCAAAAACTCAATTCAGTGAGTATACTCGCTGAAGATGGCCGGCGTCCGGTCCTCATGCTGCCAGGTCAGTACGGCATAGTCGTCGTAGCGGCCGGTTTCCATGCCGGGCGAACCGTGGGGCATGCCGGGCACCGTCAGCCCTACTACGTCAGGGCGCTCCTCGAGCAGACGCTTGATGTCGGCGGCCGGTACGTGGCCTTCGATCACGTAGCCGTCGATCAGCGCCGTGTGACAGGAGGCCAACTCGGGCGTGACGCCATGCTCTATCTTGATCGAGCGCATGTCGCGGGTTTTGTGCTGACGTACCTCGAAGCCCGCCTCCCTGAGGTGATCGGCCCAGTCGGTGCAGCAGCCGCAGTTGGGATCCTGGTACATCTCCACCACCGAGCCGGCCTGGGTGCTGGTGCCGGGGGTGAAGGCCAGATAGAGGGCCAAGGCACCGCCGCCCAACAGGGAGAGCGCGGTCACCTTTTTCGTCTTGCGGTTCATGGGTAGGCTTTTCATGCTGGGTGGCTCCTGAAGCGTTGACGCCGGATAATCGAATCGTGACAAGCCCCCGATGGCTTGCCAATACCCACTAAGGGAAAGAGAGCGGAAATGTCACACTATTGTGATCTGGCACCGGGTCATCCATGGCATGGCCCCTACCACGAGCAGGAGTACGGCTTTCCCGTCAGGGACGACACGGCACTGTTCGAACGCCTGATACTGGAGATCAACCAGGCCGGCCTGTCGTGGCTGACAGTACTCAAGAAGCGCGAAGCGTTTCGCCGTGCCTTCGACAACTTCGACATTGCCAAGGTTGCCGCCTACGGCAGCGGTGAACGCGCACGCCTGCTCGGCGACGCCGGTATCATCCGCAATCGACTCAAGGTAGAGGCGGCGATACACAACGCCAACGTCATCCTGGCACTGTGCGACACGCACGGCAGCTTTGCGGCCTGGCTCGACCATCACCATCCGCTGACGAAAGAGGAGTGGGTCAAGCTGTTCCGCCGCACCTTCCGCTTCACCGGCCCCGAGATCGTCGGTGAGTTCCTTATGAGCACCGGCTACCTACCGGGAGCCCATCATGACGAGTGCCCGGTGCATCGGCGCATCCTGGACTGTGGTCCGGCTTGGTACACGCGCTGAGGGCTAGGGCTACGCTAGAGGCAGGGAAAGACTAGGAGTCCAAACGGATGGATACCCTGACGCACGCCGTCCTTGGGGCGGCGGTAGGCGGCACCGTGCTGGGACGCCGGCTGGGCCGCAAGGCAGTGCTGATCGGCGCGGTCGTGGCTGCCTTACCCGACCTGGACGTCTTCCTCGACTACGGCGATGCGGTACTCAACGTTACCGAGCACCGTGGCTTCAGCCATTCCGTATTCGTGCTGACCGGACTCGGCACTCTGCTGGCACTGCTTGCCCGGCGCTTCGCTCCGGCCCGCGACATCACCCTCGGCCGCTGGTGGGCATTCTTCGTCCTGAGCATGCTTTCCCACCCCCTGCTCGACGTGCTGACCACCTATGGCACCCAGCTCTGGTGGCCGCTGGATGTACGCCCCAGCGCATGGCCGGTGGTGTTCATCATCGATCCGCTCTACACCCTGCCACTACTGGCCGCTTTCGTGATTGCTCTTGCCTCCGGCAACGGCTTCCGTGCTCCGGCCTGGGGGCTGGCAATCTCCTGCGCCTACCTGGCCTTTGCCATGCTCGCCAAAGAGGTCGTGGAGCACCGGCTCGAGCCGGCACTCGCCGAGCACGGAATCGAGGATGCACCGCGGCTGGTGCAGCCTACCCCGTTCAACACCTTGCTGTGGCGAGCGACGATCATCGACGGCGACCGCCACTACGAAACCCTGGTGGGACTGCTCGACGGTGCCGAGGCGCCGATGCTGGAAATTTTCCACCGTGGTGCCGAGCTGGAGGAGGACGCACTGGCCTTGGAGATGGGAGAGCGCCTGGACTGGTTCGCCGGCCCCTACCTGCGCTATGAGGTTCGCCAGCGCGACGGACGGGAAACCCTGATCGCTACTGACGTGCGCCTGGGTTTCCCGGGGTTCTATGCCTTCAGCTACGCCTTGGCGACGCGTGAAGAAGGAGAGACATGGCAGCCGCTGGTGCCGACTGAGATGCTGACGCCTGATACCCGGGCCGACAGGGAGGCCCTGGGCCAACTGGCCGCGCGCGTTTTCTCTCCCGAGGCCAGGCTCTGCACCAGCGACTTCGTCACCGACCGCTGGGTGGCGGACGTGCCCGAGGCGTGCTGAGCGTTACAGTCTCTCTACCAGCGAATCGATGGCCTGACGTGCCTCCTTGAGAGCGGCGTCGCGTAGGCCGTCGCCCATGGCGAGCCCTTCGGCATAGATCGTCGAGACGTCGGAGATACCGATCATACCCAGCATCGCCTTCAGATGCGGGGTCTGGGTGTCCTGTTCGGTACCGGCGTACTGTCCGCCGCGAGCGGCCAGGATCACGGCCCGCTTGCCCTTCACCAGGCCCACCGGACCCTGCTCGGTGTAGCGGAAGGTGGTGCCGGCGCGCATTACCCGGTCGAACCAGGCCTTGAGCTGAGACGGAATGCCGAAGTTGTACATCGGCACCGCCAGCACCAGCACGTCGTGGGCCTGGAGCTCCTCGATCAGGTCATCGGAACGCTGGGCCAGCACCTGCTGCTCGGCAGAGCGCTCATCGGCTGCCACCTGCCAACTGGAGAGCTCCTCGAGCCCCAGATGGGGCAGCGAGTCGACGGCCAGGTCGCGATGGGTGATGGCGAGTTCCTCGCGGCCGGCGGCACGCTCACGAAGGTGGTTGGCCAGAGCATTGGACTGGCCATGCTCGCCGAGGATGGAGGAGGTAACGAGAAGAATACGGGTAGCCATGACGATCTCCCAGATTGGGGTAGTGTTGATCATCATGTTACGTGCAATTAATGCCATTAAAAGCGCATAGTTTTGCGCTTATCATTCGATAAAAACGAAAGTCTATCGCAGCAAAAGGCCCTGCCTATCGGCAGGGCCATGCTCAACTCACACTCAGCCCAATGAATCGTCGAGCGGGAGCTTATTCCGATCGCACGCTCAGGAGCTGAAGTTCTGGGCGACGAAGTCCCAATTCAGCACGTTCCACACACTCTCCAGGTACTTCGGCCGCGCGTTGCGGTAGTCGATGTAGTAAGCGTGTTCCCATACGTCGATGGTCATCAACGGGGTCTGGTCGTGGGCGATGGGGGTGTCGGCATTGCTGGTGTTGACGATGTCGACGCCGCCGTCGGCGGTCTTGATCAGCCAAGTCCAGCCGGCACCGAAGTTGGCCACGGCACTGGCATTGAAGGCGTCCTTGAACTTGTCGAAGGAGCCGAACTTGGCGTTGATTGCCTCAGCCAGGGCACCGCTGGGCTCGCCGCCCCCGTTGGGCGAGAGGCAGTGCCAGTAGAAAGTGTGGTTCCACACCTGGGCTGCCTGGTTGAACAGGCCACCGGTGGCGGATTGGATGATCTCCTCGAGGGACTTGTGGGCGTCCTCGCTGCCTTCGATCAATTCGTTGAGCTTGGTGACGTAAGCCTGGTGGTGCTTGCCGTAGTGATACTCCAGAGTCTCGGCGGAGATGTGCGGCTCGAGGGCATTCTTCTCGTAGGGCAGTGCCGGCAGTTCGAAAGTCATTGTGGTGGCTCCTTGCTTGTCACGGTGAGCGGCGGGCTCGTTCAAGACAACCGGATGGTTAGGGTGCGATGCCCTGGCCACAGCCCCGGTACGTTTCTCCTTCGAAGGTCAGCGTGACCCTGGCCGGGAACGGCTCGCCGCTCATGTCGTCGAAGCAGGCCCGCGCTTCCAGGCGCAGCTCGAAGGGCTGATCGGTCAGGCCGCTGGAGAGCAGCACCCTGCCGCCGCCGTTGTCCATGGCGATGACCCGATAGGGCAACGTCATCTCCCGTGTCCCGTAGTCCATCGTCAGCGTCAGTTCGGGGGTGTCGTGGGCCAGGTTGACGTGCCAGCCCGGCTCATTGCCGCGACCGTGGAACATCACCCCGGGGCGCTGCTCGCGGGTCAGCGCCGAACGCGCCATGGCGGCAGTGCAGTCGAGCCGTCCGTTGGCGCTCTCCACCACGGCCTCTCCGCCCTTGTTCCAGAAGCTGAGATCGCCCTGCTGATAGCGCGCTCCGCTGGCCACCACGGCCGGCGCCAGGCGATAGCCGCCGTGGGCCGACCACAGCCGTAACTCGCGCTCGCCGAAAGCGGTCACCAGATCCTGCTGCGGCGTGCAGCGCCAGGCTTCGAAGTGCTCGGCGCCGCCGGGAAACAGCAGCGAGGGCAGCAACGGTGCCGTGCTGGCCACCTTTGCGCCAGCGGAGCGCGGCCCGTCGACGGGAGCGGCGGCACAGCCGGCCAGCAGCAGCGAAGCGGCAGCCAGCAACGCGGGGCGGAAGGAGAGAGGTAAACGAGAGATCATGACGATTCCTTGGGCATAGCGAACCGGCACAGCATAACAGGCACCGGGCCGTGACGGCCCGATACCTGTTTCACGCACTGCGAACGCAGCGCAGCGGCGCCTTCAGCCGTGGCGGCGACGCAGCTCGCGAGCCGCCGCGACCATGTTGGCCAGGGCCGGCTCAACCTCGGCCCAGCCGCGGGTCTTGAGGCCGCAATCGGGGTTGACCCACAGCCGCTCGACGGGAATCCGCTCGGCCGCCTTCTCCATCAACTGCACCATCCACGCCACGTCAGGCACGTTGGGCGAGTGGATGTCGTAGACGCCCGGGCCGATCTCGTTGGGATAGGCGAAGTCCTGGAAGGCGTCGAGCAGCTCCATGTTCGAACGCGAGGTCTCGATGGTGATGACGTCGGCATCCAGTGCGGCAATGGCCGCGATGATGTCATTGAACTCCGAATAGCACATGTGAGTGTGGATCTGGGTGGTGTCGCGCGCCACCGAGGCGGTCAGGCGAAAGCACTCCACGGCCCAGTCGAGGTAGGCCTGCCATTCACCCTGGCGCAGCGGCAATCCCTCGCGCAGCGCCGGTTCGTCGATCTGGATCGCCGGGATGCCGGCGGCCTCAAGGTCGGCCACCTCGTCGCGCAGGGCCAGGGCGATCTGGCGACAGGTCACCTCGCGCGGCTGGTCATCACGCACGAAAGCCCACTGCAGCATGGTCACAGGTCCCGTGAGCATGCCCTTCATCGGCCGCTGGGTGAGCGACTGGGCATAGCGGCTCCAGGCCACCGTCATCGCCGCCGGGCGGCTCACGTCGCCGACGATGACCGGCGGTTTGACGCAGCGCGAGCCATAGCTCTGCACCCAGCCGTTGCGGGTGAAGGCGTAGCCGTCGAGCTGCTCGCCGAAGTACTCGACCATGTCGTTGCGCTCGGCTTCGCCGTGCACCAGCATGTCGATTCCGTAGGCTTCCTGACGCCGTACGGCATCGGCGATCTCGTCGCGCATCTGCGCTTCGTAGGCGTCATGACCCAGCTCGCCGTTCCTGAAGGCGCGCCGGGCGGCGCGGATCTCCGCGGTCTGCGGAAAGGAGCCGATGGTGGTGGTGGGAAACAGCGGCAGGTCCAGCGCGCGCCGCTGGGCTCGGGCCCTGACCGGATAGGGGTTGTCGCGTGAGAGCTCGGCATCGCCGACGCCGGCCAGACGCTGAGCGACCTCGGGCCGGTGCAGCCTTGGCGAGGCGCGCCGGGCATCCAGTGCCGCCGTGGCAGCGGTAACCCGGGCACGATCCTCGTCAGTGGCACGATTGCCGAGCAGGCGCGCCAGGGTCACGGTTTCGTCGAGCTTCTGGCGAGCGAAGGCGAGCCAGCTCTTGAGCTCCTCGTCGAGCGTCGTCTCCGCCGCCAGGTCCACCGGCACGTGCAGCAGCGAACAGGAGGGCGCCAGCCACAGCCGCTCGCCGAGGCGCATGCGGGCATTGGCCAGGCGCTCGTGCAGAACCGCCAGATCGGCGCGCCAGATGTTGCGGCCGTCGATGGCGCCCACCGACAGCACCTTGTAGCCCGGCAGATTGTCGAGCACCGCTGTGAGCTGCTGGGGAGCACGCACCGTATCGATGTGCAGGCCATCCACCGGCAGACTCGCGGCCAGGCGCAGGTTGTCGCCGAGGCCACCGAAGTAGGTGGCCACCAGCAGCTTGACCGGGGCGGCGCGCAGGCTGCTGTAGGCGAACTCATAGGCATTGCGCCACTCGATCGGCAGGTCCTGCACCAGCGCCGGCTCGTCCAACTGCACCCACTCCACGCCCTGTTCGGCCAGCCGCGCGAGTATCTCGCCGTAGACCGGCAGCAGCGCTGGCAGCAGGCTCAGGCGGTCGAAGTCGGCCTCACGCCCCTTGCCCAGCCACAGCCAGGTCAGCGGACCGGTGAGTACCACCTTGACCGGGTGTCCCGCAGCATGCGCCTCTGCTACCTCGTCGAACAGCCGCGTGCCAGCGAGCTTGAACGTCTGCCCCGCATGTAGCTCCGGCACCAGGTAGTGATAGTTGGTATCGAAGTATTTGGTCATCTCGCAGGCGGCAGCCGGCGCCCCACTGGGCGCCCGCCCACGGGCCATACGGAACTGGGTGTCGAGCTCGACCTCGCCGCGAGCGACCTCCGCCTCGGCGGCAAAGCGCGCCGGTACGGCCCCCACCATGGCGCTGACGTTGAGTACCTGGTCGTAGAAGGCGAAGTCGCCCACCGTGACCAGATCGAGGCCGGCATCGCGCTGCGCTTGCCAGTGGCGCGCCCGTAGCTCCCGACCCAAGGCCTCGAGAGCGTCCCGGCCCAGCTCGCCATGCCAGTAGGCCTCGACGGCCCGCTTGAGCTCGCGGTCGGCGCCGATTCGCGGATAGCCAAGCACATGAGCTAATGTCATGATGAAACCCTCTACGCATGAATGTTGCGGTAGAGTCTCGCTGGCACATGAAATTGAATCAAACTAAATAAATTAACCCAGAACATGAAAGAAGCTCATGATTGAACTTCGTCACCTGCGCACGCTGATCGCGCTGCGCGACGCCGGCTCCCTGGTCGAGGCGGCAGAGCGGGTTCACCTGACCCAATCCGCTCTCTCCCACCAGATCAAGGATCTCGAAGAGCGACTGGGTACCGCCCTGTTCGTGCGCAAGACGCGGCCCGTCGAGTTCACCCGCGCCGGGCAGCGGTTGCTGGTCCTGGCCGAGCAGGTGCTACCGCTGGTGCGTATGGCCGAGCGCGACGTGGCGCGCTTGATCGGCCATGAACCGGGCCGCCTGCATATGGCCATCGAGTGCCACAGCTGTTTCCAGTGGCTGATGCCGACCATCGACCGCTTCCGCGACCACTGGCCGGAAGTGGAGATCGACATTCCCGGCGGGCACCACTTCGACCCGCTGCCGGCACTGGCCCGCGAGCAGCTCGATCTGGTGATCACCGCCGACCCGCAACCGCTGACCGGCGTCTATTACGAGCCGCTGTTCCGCTACGAAGGACTGCTGGCCGTGGCCCGCCAGCACCGTCTCGCCGAACACTCCTTCGTGACCCCCGCAGACCTGGCCGAGGAGACGCTGATCACCTACCCGGTAGAGCATGCTCGGCTGGACGTCTTCACCCAATTCCTCGATCCTGCCGGCGTGCGCCCCCGGGAGATCCGTACCGCCGAGCTCACGGTCATGATGATGCAACTGGTGGCCAGCGGTCGCGGCGTCTGTGCACTGCCCAACTGGGCGTTGACCGAGTATCTGGAGCGGGACTACGTGAAGGCAGTGGGTCTCGGCGAGGCTGGCATGTGGAGCACGCTTTACGCCGCCATCCGCGACGAGAGCCGCGATCAGCCGTGGATGGAAGACTTCCTGCGTACGGCCCGCGAAACCTCCTTCGCCGTGCTCGAAGGCATCAAACCGGCTTGACCGGCGGCAGCCTCTCCTTGCCCACCGGCACCCGCGGCAGCAGCAGCGAGAAGCGTGCGCCGCCCAGCTCCTGGCTGTCGTCGACCACCACGCTGCCACCATGCCAGGCCATGATCTTCTGCACGATGGAGAGCCCCAGCCCATAGCCGCCGCTGCGCCGGGTGCGGCTGTCGTCGAGGCGGGCGAAGGGTTTGAAGATCGACTGGCGCTCACCGGGCGGCACGCCGGGGCCGTCATCCTCGATGTCGAGCCGCACCAGACGCGATTCCAGCGAGAGCCGCACCAGCACCCGCGACTGCGCATGGCGACAGGCGTTGGCCACCAGGTTCTGCAGGGCCCGCTGCAAATAACGCGGATCGGCCTGGACCTCCACCTCGGCCCCCGGGGCCAGCTCGAGACGCAGATGGGCATGCAGCGGCGCCAGGGTCTCGATGACCCGCTCGGCGACGGCCCGGCAGTCGACCCGGGTACGCTCCAGTGCGGTGCCGTTGACCAGGCCGCTGTCGAGCCGAGCATAGGTGAGAATCTCGTCGATGAGCTGGTCGAGCTCCTCGATATCGCTGTCGATGCCGTGCAGCTGACGATGAATGGCCGGGTCGTCGGTCATGTCCTCGACCATCTGCATGGCGAAGCGGATCCGTGCCACCGGCGTGCGCAGTTCGTGGGAGACCGCCCGGATCATCTCCTGCTGCGAACGCAGCAGCGACTGCACTTGAGCCGCCATGGCGTTGAAGGCCATGCCGACCCGGCCGATGAAGCCGCCGCCATCTACCTTGACCCGGGTATCGAGGCGACCGCTGGCGATGCGCCCGGCGGCCAGCTCTAGCCGCGCCAGACGTGCCTCCACACCACGCACGATCAGATAGATGATCGCCGCCAGCACGCCGAGCATGATCACCAGCACCAGCAGCAGCAGCGAAATGGGGGTGGGTTCCAGCGCCGAAACGGGGCCGATCGACAGCCACTGCCGCGAGCCGTCGGCGGCAGGCACCGCCAGATGCACCGTCAGCGCCCAGTGGCCGGGCAGCAGACGAATCACCAGTTCACCTTCCCGCAGTCGGGAAAGCTGGTGGCTATCGAGCCCTTCCGGGGCCAGATCGCGTAGCTGCACCGGCAGGGCATCGCTGGTCACGCCTTCGAGGCGCCGCTGGCGTGCCTCGCCGTCGACCTCGGCGAGCCAGTCGCCGAGGAGCTGAGCCAGGCCGCGCAGCTGACGCTCGTTGAGCCCCGACAGGCGAGCCTCGAGAATACGCTCCTCACGCGGCAACTGCCGGTAGAGTCGCCAGCTGTCTTCGTCGTAGACCTTCACCAGCACGCGGCCCCGATCCAGCCGTCGCCGCTCGAACCAGCTCAGGTCGGTGTCGTCGGGCTCGCGCAGCGAGAGCCGCATGTTGAGCAGATCGGACTGCTGGGTCAGCCAGGTGCCGCGTTCATGAGCCGGCAAGGCTGCCACTCGCCAGGAGAGAAGCTGCAACGGGGCTTCGGCCAACTGCTCGCGATACTGTTCGACTCGCACCCGGTCGACCAGGGCCAGGCCCATCAGGGCCAGGCCGAAGGTCAGCAGCAACGCCAGCGCCAAGGCCAGATAGACACGCAGAAAGGAGCCATCGGCCAGGAACCGCTGCATCGATCAGGCGTCCTTGACGAACAGGTAGCCCTTGCTGCGTACTGTCTTGATCCGGTGCGGATGGTTGGGGTCGTCGCCGATCTTGGGCCGTATCCGTGATACCCGCACGTCGATGGAACGATCCTGGCCATCGTATTTGATGCCGCGCAGATCGCTGAAGATTTCCTCCCGCGTGAGTACCCGCCCGGCGTTACTGGCCAGCAGCCACAGCAGGTCGAACTCGGCGCTGGTGAGATCGATACGCTCGCCCTCGAGCCAGGCTTCGCGGGTGGCGCTGTCGACCTCGAGATTGCCGAAGGTGAGACGCGCATCGCCGGACTGATCGGTATTCTCGGCGCGACGCAGCAGCGCCCGCATACGCGCCAGCAACACTCGTGGCTGAACCGGCTTGGGCACGTAATCGTCAGCCCCCATCTCCAGCCCCAGGACCTGATCCATGTCGTCGGTACGCGCGGTCAACATCAGAATCGGCCCGGCATAGTCCGGCCTGGCCCGGCGACAGATCGACAATCCATCCTCTCCGGGCAGCATCAGATCGAGAATCACCAGATCCGGCTGCAACGCCTGGATCTGCTCAACGCCTCGCGAGCCTTCGGCCTCCACCGTTACCTTGAAGCCATTCGACTCCAGATAGTCCCGGGTGAGCTCCGCCAGGCGCACGTCATCCTCGATAATCAGCACGTGTTCCATGTCGCTGCTTTCCAGGTTGTCATCCATCCTAGTCATCCCCGTGCTGGGCCTCGTTGTCATTGGGACACCCTGTCCCGCCAATCACTCATCAAGGATACCCGAAATAGGCGCTTTCGCCTGCCCTTGGTGACATTTCGCGTCCTTGCAGCTTGCCAGCGAAGCATAGCCCGGACTTGACGATATCCCAAAGGATGCCCCCTGAACAGTCACAGCTCACCCACAGGTTATCCACTTGAAGAGGACGAAAAAGCACACTATCTTGTGTCCTCAAGATCGAACAACACAAGATGATGTGCATCTAGCAAGTCCACCCCTGACTGTCAATGCCTTCGTCGCCCCTGTCTCATCCCCACTGAAAGGGATCATCGGCCCATGGAACTTCAGACCCCCGACTCGACCGACCTGTCACTCACGGCGCCGCATACTCTGCGCGTGATCAAGCGCAACGGCGACGTGGTGTCCTTCGATGCCAGCAAGATCGCCGTGGCCATGCGCAAGGCCTTCATCGCCGTGGAGGGCGACAACGTTAGCGCCTCCTCGCGGGTACGCGACTTCGTCGACCAGGCCAGCCAGAGCATCGCCAGCGCGTTCCTGCGTCGCATGCCCGATGGCGGCACGGTGCACATCGAGGACATTCAGGACCAGGTCGAGCTGGCACTGATGCGGGCCGGTGAGCAGAAGGTGGCCCGCGCCTACGTGCTCTATCGCGAGGAGCACGCCCGCGCCCGCGCCGCCGCCGGCGGCGACATCGAAAAGCCGCACCCCACACTCAACGTCACCCTCGACGACGGCAGCCGCCGCCCGCTCGACCTCGGCCGCATCGAGACGCTGGTGTTCGATGCCTGCGCCGAGCTCGAGAATGTCGACCCCAACCGCATCGTCGAGGCGTCGCTGAAGAACCTCTACGACGGCGTCTCGGTGGATGGCGTCTCCCAGGCGCTGATGATGACCGCGCGCACCCTGGTGGAGAAGGAGCCCAACTACACCTATGTCACCGCGCGGCTGCTACAGGACAGCCTGCGTCGCGAGGCGCTCTCCTTCCTCGGCGTGGCCGAAGAGGCGACCTTCGGTGAAATGGCCGAGCTCTACAAGCCGGCGTTCATCGAGTACGTCGCCCGCGGCATCGAGTACGAACAGCTCGACCCCAGGCTTGCCGAGTTCGATCTCGAGCGGCTCGGCGACGCGCTGGACCACACCCGCGACAACGCCTTCACCTATCTCGGCCTGCAGACCCTCTACGACCGCTACTTCATCCATCGGGACGACGTGCGCTACGAGCTGCCCCAGGTGATGTTCATGCGCGTGGCCATGGGCCTGGCGCTGAACGAGGACGACCGCGAAGCGCGCGCCATCGAATTCTACGAGCTGCTCTCCAGCTTCGACTACATGGCCTCGACGCCGACCCTGTTCAACTCGGGCACCGTGCGCAGCCAGCTCTCCAGCTGCTACCTCACCACCGTTCCCGACGATCTCGACGGCATCTACAGCGCCATCCGCGACAACGCCCTGCTCTCCAAGTGGGCCGGCGGCCTGGGCAACGACTGGACCCCGGTACGCGCGCTGGGCTCCTACATCAAGGGCACCAACGGCAAGAGCCAGGGCGTGGTGCCGTTCCTCAAGGTGGTCAACGACACTGCCGTGGCGGTGAACCAGGGCGGCAAGCGCAAGGGCGCGGTGTGCGCCTATCTGGAGACCTGGCACCTGGACGTGGAGGAGTTCCTCGAGCTGCGCAAGAACACCGGCGACGACCGCCGCCGCACCCATGACATGAACACCGCCAACTGGGTGCCCGACCTGTTCATGAAGCGGGTGTTCGACGACAAGGAGTGGACGCTGTTCTCGCCCGCCACCTGTCCCGACCTGCACGACCTCTACGGCGCCGCCTTCGAGCAGCGCTACGAGGAGTACGAGGCGATGACCCGCTCCGGCCAGCTCAAGCTGTTCAAGCGCGTGCGCGCCAAGGACCTGTGGCGCAAGATGCTCTCGATGCTGTTCGAGACCGGTCACCCGTGGATCACCTTCAAGGACCCGTGCAACCTGCGCAGCCCGCAGCAGCACGCCGGCGTGGTGCACTCCTCCAACCTGTGCACCGAGATCACCCTGAACACCAGCGTCGACGAGATTGCGGTGTGTAACCTGGGCTCGATCAACCTGGCGCAGCACGTGGTCGACGGCAAGCTCGACGACGCCAAGCTGAAGAAGAGCGTGCGTACCGCCGTGCGCATGCTCGACAACGTCATCGACATCAATTACTACGCGGTGCCCCAGGCGAGAAACTCCAACCTCAAGCATCGCCCGGTGGGGCTCGGCATCATGGGCTTCCAGGACGCCCTCTACGCCCAGGACATCGCCTACGCCTCGGAAGAGGCGGTGGAGTTCGCCGACCGCTCCATGGAGCTGGTCAGCTATCACGCCATCGAGGCATCGAGCGACCTGGCCGCCGAGCGCGGCCACTACGAGAGCTTCGAGGGCTCGCTGTGGAGCCAGGGCATTCTGCCCATCGACTCCATCGACAAGCTGGTGACGGAGCGCGGCGAGAAGTACATCGAGGTGGATACCGGCGCGTCCCAGGACTGGGACCGCATCCGCAAGAAGATCGCCGAGCAGGGCATGCGCAACTCCAACGTGATGGCCATCGCCCCCACCGCGACGATCTCCAACATCTGCGGCGTGTCGCAGTCGATCGAGCCCACGTACCAGAACCTCTACGTGAAGTCGAACCTCTCCGGCGAGTTCACCGTGGTCAACGCCTACCTGGTCCACGACCTCAAGGCGCGCGGGCTGTGGGACGAGGTGATGATCAACGACCTCAAGTACTACGACGGCTCGGCCCAGCCCATCGAGCGCATCCCGGACGACCTCAAGGCCAAGTACGCCACCGCCTTCGAGGTGGAGCCGAAGTGGCTGGTGGAGGCCGCCTCACGGCGCCAGAAGTGGATCGACCAGGCCCAGTCGCTGAACCTCTACATCAAGGGCGTTTCCGGCAAGAAGCTCGACGTGACCTACCGCATGGCGTGGTTCCGCGGGCTCAAGACCACCTACTACCTGCGCGCCCTGGGCGCCACCTCGGTGGAGAAATCCACCGTGGACCGCGGCAACCTCAATGCGGTGAGCAACCAGGCACCGGCCGGCGGCGCTCCGCAGGCACAGCCGGCACGAGAGCCCTCAGCGCAGAACCGAGAGCCCTCAGCGCAGAACCGAGAGCCCGCGACGCAGAAAGAGCCGCGCGGGGTGGAGGACTTCCTCACCGGCAAGGCGGGCAGCGGCTCTCGCGCACCCAGTGCCACAGAAATCGATGACCTGGGTTGCGAGGCCTGCCAGTAAGACACGTATTGCCAACGGCGTAGCGAGAGGCGCCGGGAGCAAGCCGGAGAGGTGGTCCTACGCCAGGGATGGCGTCGGTAGCGCCCAGGGATGGGTTCACAGCGCCTCCTCGATGGTCCGACACTTCGGGGCTTGCTCCCGGCATGAGCCTCGAGCGGTGAATCCATCTACGGCCCCAAAAGAATCCGAGGTGAAGTGAAATGCTGAACTGGGACGAGTTCCACGAGGACGAAACCACCGTCGCCGAGCAGCCGGCCAAGGCCGCGCCGGCGCCTGCCGCCAAGCCGCAGCCCGCACCGGCCAACGAGGTCAAGGAATCCGGCGGCAACTACCAGGTGGCCGAGAGCGACCGCCTGGCGCGGGCGCGCAAGTCGCTGGAAGAGCTCGACGTGGCCGCCGGCCTCGAGGAGCTGGAGATGGGCGCGGCGCGCATTCAGGTCGACGACAAGCAGATGATCAACGCTCGCGCCGACCTCAACCAGCTCGTCCCCTTCAAGTACGAATGGGCATGGCAGAAGTATCTGGACGGCAGCGCCAACCACTGGATGCCCCAGGAAGTGAACATGAACGCCGACATCGCCCTGTGGAAGAGCCAGGATGGCCTGACCCCGGACGAACGGCGCATCGTCGAGCGCAGCCTGGGCTACTTCTCCACCGCCGATTCGCTGGTGGCCAACAATCTGGTGCTGGCGCTCTATCGCCTGATCACCAACCCCGAGTGCCGCCAGTACCTGCTGCGCCAGGCCTTCGAGGAGGCGATCCACACCCACGCTTATCAGTACTGCGTGGAGTCGCTGGGCATGGATGAAGGCGAGGTCTTCAACATGTACCGCGAGGTGCCGTCGGTGGCCGCCAAGTCGGCCTGGAGCCTCAAGCACACCCAGTCGCTGGCGCGCTCCGACTTCAATACCGGCACCCCGGAGACCGACCAGGAGCTGCTGCGCAACCTGGTGGCCTTCTACTGCGTGACCGAAGGCATCTTCTTCTACTGCGGCTTCAGCCAGATCCTCTCAATGGGTCGGCGCAACAAGATGACCGGCGTTGCCGAGCAGTTCCAGTACATCCTGCGCGACGAGTCGATGCATCTGAACTTCGGCGTCGACATGATCAATCAGATCAAGATCGAGAACCCGCACCTGTGGACGCCCGAGTTCCAGGACGAAGTGACCCAGATGATCCTCGAGGGCACCGAGCTCGAGATCGCCTACGCCCGCGACACCATGCCCCGCGGCGTGCTGGGCATGAACGCGGCGATCATGGAGGAGTACCTGCATTTCATCTGCAACCGCCGCCTGGCCCAGATCGGCCTGAAGGAGCAGTACCCCGGCGCGCAGAACCCCTTCCCGTGGATGAGCGAGATCATCGATCTGCGCAAGGAGAAGAACTTCTTCGAGACTCGGGTCACCGAATATCAGGTCGGCGGCGCGCTGAGCTGGGATTGATCGCACTCTCTCGCCCCACTCGTGACGAGTGGGGCGCTTACCAAGCACTTACCAAGCAAGACCAAGGAGTCACCGGCCTTTATGTAGCCAACCAGGACCCACTATCTCTTCCAAGTGAGGTATACGTCATGGCAAGTCACCCTTTGCAAGACCATGCACTGCCCACCACGGCTCGGCTCCCGCGCGACGCCACGGCCTGGCAATCGGCCCTCGACCAGGCCCTGACCGCCCATGGCGGCCCCAACGCCCTGGCCCTCTACCCCCATGTGGCCTTCGCCTTTCCCTCGACATCGCCCAATCCCTACACCCGCGAATATCCGCTGCTCGACTATCGCGAGCTCAAGGAGTGGGCAATCTCCCGCGGTTGGCGGGTGCGTCCGGCGCCAGAGCGAGCTCCCGAGGGGGAGAAGTACAGCCCGCCGGTACGCTTCACGCGCCTGCCCAACCGTTATCATTGAGGCGTCGCGGTTCATGGCCAGGCTGGCGGTTCGGCCTGGCCCCTGCTGCAAGACGCTCCTGTCGTTGTGGTGATCGCCGTATCCCCCTACCCTCTGGGCTAGGAAATTGGCAACGGCAAGGAGAGCCGCAATGGAACCCAGTTGGAAGCACGGCAACCGCATCACTCTCATACCCGACAGCGAGCGCTTCATCCCCGAGCTGCTCGAGGCCATTGACAGGGCCGAGGAGTCGGTGTGGTTCGAGCAGTATCTGATCGAATCGGGGCGCATGACCCGCCGCTTCTTCGATGCCATGGAGCGCGCCGCGCAACGTGGCGTCGCGGTGCACGTGGTGCTGGACAGTTTCGGTGCCGTGAGCCTGGGTCAGCGTGACCGTGAGCGGCTCTCCGCGGCGGGCGTGGCGCTGCGCCACTACAACCCGTTCATGATGCGGCGGCTGCGGCGCAATCTGAATCGCAACCACCGCAAGCTGCTGCTGGTCGATCGTCGCGTCGCCTATACCGGCGGTTACTGCCTCACCGACGACTACCTGGGCGACTGGTTCGACGTGGTGGTGCGCGCCGAAGGACCGGTGGTGGAAGATTGGATCAGGCTCTTCGCCGACCTTTGGGAATCCTCCCGTACCCGTGGCGACAAGGCGCCCATCGATAGAGAGCGACCCGCCGCATCCGCCTCCGCCCGGGAATGGGAAATGCCGGCGCGCCTGGTGCACAACGAGGGACCGAGCGACATGTCGATTCGGCACTCGCTGCATCAACGCATGGCCATGGCCAAGCAGCGGCTGTGGATGTACACGCCGTACTTCCTGCCTTCACGGCAGCTGCGCAAGCTAATCGGCGACACCGCCCAGCGCGGCGTGGACGTGCGCCTGCTGGTGGCCGGCAAGGGGCACGATCACCCCAGCGTGCGCTATGCCGGTCAGCGCCACTTCGGCGAGCTACTGGACGCTGGCATTCATATCTACGAGTATCAACCTCGCTTCACCCACGCCAAGTTCTGTATCGTCGACGACTGGGCCACCGTGGGTTCGTGCAATTTCGATCACTGGAGTCTGCATTGGAATCTCGAAGCCAACGTGGAAGTGGAGCATCCCGGCTTCGCCGCAGAACTGACCGAACTGTTCGAGAGCCACATGGGCGACAGCAAGCCGGTACGCCTGGAAGAGTGGTCCCAGCGCTCCAGCGCGCAGCGCTATCGCGAACGTTTCGCTGCTCTCGTCAGCACCTGGCTGGCAGGGTTGCGTTAAGATTCGCCCATTTACTAGATAGATGAGCCCCATGCACCCGAGAATCCGCAGCGCTCTCAGGCATTTTTCGACGGCTGGCCTTCTACTCGGCACGCTGCTGTTTGCCTTTTCGCTCACCCCCAGCCTGCTGCCACGGCCCACCTACGCCCAGGGTATCGTCTCGGGGCTCTCCTTCTCCGCCGGCTATGCGCTGGGCTTTATCGCTCACTGGCTGTGGGACTACCTGCAGCTGCCGCGCCCCCGCTCGCACATCGAGCGAATCATCAAATTGTCGGCGGCCGGCATCTGTACGCTCATCGCCGCGGTTTTCCTGTGGCAGGCCTCAGCCTGGCAGAACCGCATCCGCGACCTGATGGGGCTGGAGGAGGTCAGTGGCATACGCGCCATCAGCATCGGCCTGATCGCCCTGACACTGTTCGCCCTGCTGTGGTTGCTGGTCAAGCTGTTCCGCCTGACCTTCCGCTTTCTCGCCCGCAAGATGCGCCGCTTCGTGCCGCATCGGATCTCGAACCTGCTGGGCGTGATCGCTGCCGCAGCGCTGTTCTGGTCGGTCATCGACGGGGTCATCTTCACCCTGGCCCTGCGCGCCGCCGACAACTCCTTTCAGCAGATCGACGAGCTGATACTGGATGACCTGCCGCCGCCCACCGATCCGATGAAGACCGGCAGCGAGCACTCGCTGATCAGTTGGGAAGCGCTCGGCGGACGCGGCAGGCGTTTCGTTACCCAGAGCCCTTCCGCCGATGACATAGGTGCCTTCATGGATGCAGAGGCCGTGGCCATGGATCCGGTACGCGTCTATGTAGGGCTGAGTGCAGCGGATACACCCGCGGAGCGCGCCCAACTGGCGCTGCAGGAGCTCCAGCGGGTCGGCGCCTTCGAGCGCTCGGTGATGGTGCTGGCCACACCTACCGGAAGAGGCTGGGTCGATCCGGCGGCACTGAACACGGTGGAGTATCTGCACCGCGGCGACATCGCCACGGCCACCATGCAGTACTCCTACCTGCCCAGCCATTTGGCGCTGCTCGTCGAAGGGGAGTACGGCGCCGAGAACGCCCGCGCCCTGTTCACCACCGTCTATGCATACTGGAGCGGGCTGCCCGAGGACGAGCGTCCCCGGCTCTATCTGCATGGCCTCAGCCTCGGCTCGCTCAACTCGGACCTGTCATTCGATTTCTACGACATCATCGACGATCCCTTCCACGGTGCCCTGTGGAGCGGCCCGCCCTTTCGCAGTGACACTTGGCGCACAGTCACCCAGGAGCGGGATGCCGGCTCGCCCTCTTGGCTGCCCACCTTCCGCGACGGTGCCGTGGTGCGATTCATGAATCAGTACCAGGGTCTGGACGCCGCGAATGGCGCCTGGGGCGATTTCCGCATCGCCTACCTGCAGTACGGCAGCGACCCCATCACCTTCTTCGAGCCGCGCATTCTCTATCGCGAGCCGGAGTGGTTGCGTGAGCCGCGCGCTCCCGACGTGCTGCCCGAGCTGCGCTGGTACCCGGTGGTGACCATGCTGCAGCTGCTCGGCGATCTGGCCGTTGGCCGGGCACCTCCCGGTTACGGACATACCATCGCCGCCGAGCACTATTTCGATGCCTGGGTGGCGCTTACCGAGCCGAACGGGTGGAGCGAAGAGGAGCTGGCACGGTTGAGGGAGCACTTCCGCGAGGCACGTTAACTCTTGCCACGCCGCCAGCGCCCGTAGCGATAGGCCAGCGGCGCCGCGGTCATGCCGTGGGCGAGCATGGACGCCACAACGATCAGAGTGCCCACCGTCCAGGCCAGGTCGTAGCCGGTTCGGCTCGATATGAAGGTGGCGTAGTAGAGCGCCGATACCCCGATGGGGCCGAACCAGCCCATGACCAGCGTGAGCGGCAGATCACGCATCGCGGGCAGCCAGGGGCGAAGCAGCAGAACCGCCGGCAGACGGCGCAGCAACAGCACCAGCAGCGCCAACAGCACCCCCTGCGGCCCCAGCGCCCGCCACTCGGCCCAGGGCGCAATCAAGCCGAACAGCACGAAGATCGGCATGGTCAGCAGGATGTTTACCGCCTCCTGCACGTTGTCCTCTTCGCTGCGCTCCTTGCCCCCCACTTCCTGGTCGAAGGCCAGGCCCGCGGCAAAGACCCCGAGAATGCTGTTGGTATTCAGCAGCGAACCCAAGCCCAGTACCAGCAGCGTCAGGGCCAGGGTGATCGAGAGAAAGGAGGGCTGATCGAGAAAGCCGCGCTCCTCCGACCACTGCAGCGCCCGCCCTGTCGCCCAACCGAGTGCCACCCCGATCAATATCCCGCCGCCGACCTCCCACAGCCAGATCGTGATGAACCAGTCGAACCAGGCATCGCCAGCGGGCAGGGTCAGCAGTAGCACCGGCAGCAGTACCAGCGGATAAGCCAGGCCGTCGTTGGCGCCGGATTCGCTGGAAAGCAGGTGTCGGAAGTCCTCGGGCAGGTTCTCCTTGGCCACGCTGCCGGTCACGATCGAAGATGCCACCACCGGATCAGTGGCGCAGATGGCGCTACCCACCAGCAGCGCCATGAGCAGCGGCCAGCCCATGATCCAATGGGTGAGCAGCGAGCTGATCAGAAACATGGCCGGCATGCCCACGGCCAAGAGCACCAGCAGTGAGCGCCAATGCGCGAAGGGGTAGCTGGGCGGCAGGCGCAGGGCGATGCCCATCAGGCTGATGCCCAAGGTCAGGCGAGCCGTCTGCTCGAGCATCTGCTTGCCATCGCCCCACGCCATCGGATCGAGCACGTTCAATCCATGGGGGCCCAGCGCCACACCGAACAGGAAGGCGAATAGCGGGGCGGAAAGCCAGGAGCGGTCCAGCGGGCTCGACAGCAGGCCCACGACTAGTACCAGCCCACCCACGACGGCGAGTGCGACGTTCAGCTGCTCCATGCTAACTCCCTTGGCTCCTTGCCCAGCTACTCATAACCTAGGCAAAGGCGCCGCCGGCGTAAATCGCATAGACATACACGACCGGCGTTGCGCGAAATACCCGACCTGCCTTAAAGTAGTTTCATCTTCAATCAAATTGGAGGCAGCAGGATGGACGACAAGACCCGCAAGAGTGTCATCAGGCGTATCTACGTTCCCACCCATGTGCGTCGACTACCCGATGGCGAAAAGGTGACCGTGCCGGGGCACTATCGCAAGCCCAGCGGGCAGTGAACACAAGGGTCTCTCGGGGAGGCTCTTTCACTGCCAGGCAACGATACGCGGCTCCGCCTCGATGTATGCATCCCTATTGGTCACGTTGTTGATGCTGGTGAAGGTGATACCACCGCTGCTCTGAATGTAATCCCCCGCCACGATGGAGCCATAGAGCCGCGAAGTACCGCTCTGGCGCACGTGGCCACCGGCCCAGAAGACCCCGTAGTTGTCGGTCCTGCCCGAAAACTCGATATTACCCCCCGCGACCACGAACAGGCCGATCTCCGCCCGATCGGGCGGTGACGTGGTGGTAGAGCCGCTCATGGAAACACTGCCGGTCGCCACCAGGGTGATTTGTCGGCCTTCCACGCTGCCGCTCCCCACGGAGAGGTTGCCCTGGCAGAACACCGTGGTGTTGGTGGGCAACGCATTGAGATTGACGTTGCAGCTATGGATCGCGCCGGGGCGGTCGCGGTATTCGTCGAAAACGGTCGGATCGTAGCGCTTGTAGCAATAGGCCGGCGGCGTGGTCCGGGTGCACTGAGACATGTCCTCGCCACCGGGGCGCTGGCCGGGTAGCGGTACCTCCACCATCCTGTCGGCCCCCGAGGTGATGTAAGCCCTCTGCGCCTCTGGCACGCTGATGCTGACGATGCTGTTGGCATGCACTACGTTGGGGTCGATACTGCCGTCGGCACGACGGGCCGGGGTGAGCGAGGAGTTGCCGGTCACCGTGATATACCCTGCGCTCAGCAGGCCCCGGGTGAAGGCCGGGGCGGGAATTTCTCTGAACTCCACTCGCGCGACCACGGGCATGCTGCTAGCCACGGTGTGGTCACCCTCCCGTATTGCCCCCATGCTGACAATGAAATACTGACCGCCGACCCTCACGTAGCGAAAGGGGCAGCGCAGGTTGCCACGGCAAGGCCCGGCACGGCTGCCGGGATAGAACGACGACCAGCCTTGGGCGGTCAGCGCCTCTAGAGAGGTTGCGGAGACGAAATCGGCCGAGGTGAGATGCTCGCCCCCCTCGCCCCAGGCGTAGGAAATGGCCTCCTCGGCGCCCATCTGCGACAGGCTGGCCGCACGATGGTTACCGGCAAGACGCTCGTTGACGAGGGCCGAGTGGTAGCCCGACAGGCCCAGCATCAAGGTGATGGAGAGTAGCGACAGAACGATGATAAGCGCGGCACCTTGCTGCTGGTGCATGCGTGCCTCCCTGGCAAGAACGTCAAATGCCCTGACCGCGCCATGCGGGCGTAGGAGTGTCGGGCATTCGTGTACTTTCAGGTTAGGCCAGTGAGGAACGTATCGCCATGTGCTTCAGTTCCGGGCCAGCAGGCGTGGATCGAACGGTATGTGCGTGCCCGTATTTTTCACGTTATTTGCATTAGCGTAAAGATACTACCATTGCTATGGATGTAGATGACTGCCACGTTTTGCCATATAGATTGGTGTTACCATTTCGACGATCATAGCCTCCAGCCCAGAAAACCATGGTTATCATGCCCCATGCTATCGCTGTCTACGGGCCATCCTCAAGAAAAATTGCAAACATCAAAATCAATACCAACTTTTTATTTCTATTACTCTAGCCCCCCCATTCCCTCCATCAGAGTCATTTCCATTTTCACAGGCTATTGCTCCCACTAAACACAAGGCTTCAGAGCTATAAAGCAAAGAAGGGTTACCATTTTGCATATCAACTCTTGCATCTTGGGCAAAAATGGCTCCGACAACGGCCACTGTGCCAGCACCTTGAGCTGGCCTGAGATCAAAAGAACCATTCCTGACAACGATCAGCCCAGTAAATTTAAAGTTACCAGGAACATCCATAACCAAATCTGTCCCATCGACCACGACTATCCCAGTGGTGGGCATTGCAAAATCCCCCTCAGAGCTCGAGTCCCAATATGCAATTCTTTCATCCCCGGCCTTACCGAGCTCGACCAGGTTATCAATATCCGTCTTTATTCTCTTCTCGGCTCCATCCTCGCCACTCCAGGTTTCGCTAATACGCCCTTCCATACCATCATAGCGAAATTCATTATAAACCTGCTCACCAGTGACAGAGGCTTTCCCCAAATCCACACTACCACTTGGCACTATATAGGAAGCCTTGTAAACAACATTGCCATCATCATCCAGATTAAGGTCGCCGCTCTCAATTTTACCCTTAGTATCGACGTCCGCTTTGTAATCCCTGCCGTCTACCACAGTCGGTGGGGTTTTGGCAAAAAATCCGCAGCCATCTCCTACACATGTCAACGCCGCCTCGGCACCAGCAATCAAACCAGCACTACCAACAGAATAATCAATCTCAACAATCAACAACTCACTTACTGCCAATTCACCATCACCAACACCACCCATTGCCACAATATAATTCTCAACACCATCCTCAACATAAATATAATAGCAGCTTAAAGGTGGGACACACCCGCCATCCATCCCACTCTTCATGCCCTCCCATGTCAAGCTTTCAAGACTGGAAACAGACAAGTCGGACAAGCTAACCCACCCCTCATCAAAACTCTCACTTAATATATATTCCCAGCCCGATGACGCTGCTCTTTCAGCAGCCATCTGAGCATCTGCAGTTGCCTTGTAATTTCCAGCCAAACGCTCTTCAATCAATGACGACTGCATGCCTGACAGGCCTAGCATGAGCGACATTGCCAGCATCGACAACACCACCACGAGTGCCGCCCCACGTTGTTGCTTCATGCACCACCCCCTCGCCATCAAGGCGCTGTGACAGCCTGACTTCGGTTGACCGCACGAAAGTCAAACTCGGAATTATTATCACATTCTGTGTTGCCCGGCTCAGACATTAGACAAAAAGTCACGATATAGATACCACTATCACCATCACTATCATCTACCTCGAAGCCACCGCTTGCAAAAGCTGAAACAACAGGCTCCGTGTTTGCCCCTGAACCATTGCAAGTTTGGGTCAACAAAAGTGAAAATCCTTCTTGAGGTGTACTGGTGGATGAAAGACTATAAATTCGCCGTACTCTTTGTTCTAAATTACAACCATCCACCCCTCCAGGCGAATCGAACTCTACTGTAAGAGTTCTGCTAGAGTCATTCCATGCTACCGCCCCATTATCAGATCTTCGTATATCCCTTATCAGCAATTCCGTAGCAAAGGTCAATGCTGCCTGCTTGTTGCTCAGCAGCTCGATCTGGCGAAAGGTCTGGAACCCCATGAGAAACAGCTGCCCGGCGCCCAGGATGATGATCAGTCCGATCACCATTGCCACCATCAGCTCGACCAGGGTGAAGCCAGCCTGACGACGCGATGCCCCTGGACCGGTGGCTGATGACAGCCTGTAACGGATGTCTTTCATGGCTCTGGTCATAGCTCTGGCAACCGGAACTGGTAAACGAAGGCATCCCCGGTTTCGCCGATGGAGTAGCGCGTCTCCTGCCATTCTATCGATACGGTGTATTCGCACTCCGAGGCCCTGTTGAAAGTACTCCCGGCATTGGTCAGCACCCGTCCCACACCAAACCACTCACTGAGCCAAGCGCCTCTGATATACGGCATCATTGACGCGTCGGGGCAGCTCTTGGGGTCAGATTCTGACAGTGACAGCTCCGCCCAGGCCCTTTCCTGGGCGTCGATGGCGGCCAGACTGACCACCGCACGCTGGTAGCCCATATGGGCACTCTGCAAGGCCCTGAGCTGCATGGCTGCCACGCCCAGCAGGCCGATGGAGAGCACCAGAACGGCAATCAGTGCCTCCAGCAGAGTGAAACCCGATTGAGCATGGCGTTGCATGGCGCTCCTCAACTCGTCGGCTTACCGATGCGGCCGGTGGTGCTGACCTGCAGATCCAGGCTGCCGGCGCCGGAGTGGTTTATCGTGATGTCGCAGCCCGACGTGCAGTTCGCACGTCGTCCCAGGGCGTTGAAGGTAATGTTCGTGCTCGTGAGACTGACCTGTCCGCCCCGCGCGGAGCGGATGGCGAGGTCACTGTTGTCAGCGGTCGTGATCCGGTACTCCCAGGGGCTCGCCTGGGTCACACGAAAGGTTACCTCTTCCCTCCGCTTGATGGCCTCGCTGCGGGCCTGATTGAGACCGGTCAGAACCACGTTGTAGTCACCCGCCAGCTGATTTCTGGCCATCATGCCCTGAAAGCCCGGCACCGCAATCGTCGCAATGGTTGCCATCACCGCAATCGTCACCAGCAGTTCGATCAATGTGAAGCCGGAGTTCTTCATGGCATTCACCAGCAGCCTGCAGGGCTTCTCACCCCTTGGTGGTTCAGGGTCAAGGCGCCGGTGCAGCCATCGGGGCCGCGGCCACTGTTAAGCGCTGCCGTGAGGGTATAGGTCGAGGCCGTACTCGCCAGGCTGATGCCGTAATTTCCGTCGGGGGAGTTCGTGATGACGTTGCAATTGGCGTAGGAGTTGTTGACTGTGTAGCAGCGTTCCAGTTGGCCTGCTGCTTCCATCAGGCCGGCATGGGCATCCGTGCGCGTCGCACGCTCCACATAGCCCCGGTAACTAGGCACCGCAATCGACGCCAGGATGGCAATCACGGCCACCGCGATCATCAGCTCGATCAGGGTGAAGCCGCCCTGCGCGCTGACCGGGGCGTGCCGGGGATGTCGTCGAGCGTGGCTGGCGTAGCGGGTCACTCGGCGCTCCTCCGCGTTCGGTTACACTTGGTTTCAGTATGTATCATGACAACGCCACCTGCTAGGAGCGTCATGAAAAAAGCCGGGGCAGGCCCGGCTCGGTCGTCTCGTGCAGCATGAGTCAGCTCATGCCTCGGGGTTGAGATCCTTGCTTCGTGCCTGCTCAGGATAGCGAATCGCTGGCGATCACGCGCTCACGCAGCTCGCGTGGCATCGAGAAGGTGATGGTTTCCTCACGGCCAGCGAGCTCCTCCGGCGCCAGAGCTCCCATCCCCTGCAGCCGCTCGATCACGCCCTTGACCAGCACTTCCGGCGCGCTGGCCCCGGCGGTGATACCGACGGCGCTGACGCCCTGCAACCAGGCCGGGTCGATCTGGCTGGCGTCGTCGATCAGATAGGCCGGCGTGCCGACCCGCTCGGCCAGCTCGCGCAGGCGGTTGGAGTTGGAGCTGTTGGGGCTGCCCACCACCAGCAGCAGCTCGCAGCCGGCGGCAAGCTCGCGCACCGCATCCTGACGGTTCTGGGTGGCGTAGCAGATGTCGTCCTTGCGCGGCCCCTCGATCTCGGGAAACTTGGCGCGCAGGGCATCGATCACACGGGCGGTATCGTCCATGGAGAGGGTGGTCTGGGTGACGAAGGCGAGCCGCGCGGGATCCTTCACTTCCAGGCGCGCGACGTCTTCCTCGTCCTCCACCAGGTAGATGGCACCACCGTGAGTGGTGTCGTAGCGCCCCATGGTGCCCTCGACTTCGGGATGCCCGGCATGGCCGATGAGGATGCACTCCTGACCACGCTTGGCGTAGCGCAGCACCTCCATATGAACCTTGGTGACCAGCGGGCAAGTGGCGTCGAACACTTTCAGACCGCGCCGCTCGGCGTCCTCCTGCACCGCTCGGGAAACGCCGTGGGCAGAGAAAATCACGATGACGTCGTCGGGAACCTCGTCGAGCTCCTCGACGAAGATGGCACCCCGGCTGCGCAGGGTGTCGACCACGAAGCGGTTGTGCACCACCTCGTGGCGTACGTAGATGGGCGGGCCGAAGACGTCCAGCGCACGATTGACGATCTCGATGGCGCGATCGACACCGGCACAGAAGCCGCGAGGATTGGCCAGTCGGATTCGCACGGAGTTAGCTTGCATGGTTACGTCGCCTTGATGCGTCGGAGCATCGGTAGAAACAGATAAAACGTAGAAAGCGCTGAGTCTCGTCGTTAACAAACTCAGTGTGTCTGCGCGGGCCTGACATCCAACACTTCGACCTCGAAGGTCAGGGTACGTCCGGCCAGCGGATGGTTGAAGTCCACTTCCACGTTGCGCTCGTCGGCGGCGATGATCACGCCGGGCAGTTCGCCGCCGGCGGGGTCGGCAAAGGACATCACCGTGCCCACCTCGGGCTCGATTTCCTCGAAGTCGTCGCGGCTGAGCATCTGCACGTTCTGTGGATTGCGCTGACCGAAGCCATGCTCAGGAGCGATCTCGAAGCTGCCGCTCTCGCCCCCTACCAGCCCTTTCAGCGGGCGCTCGAAGCCCGGCGGCAGGTTGCCGTCGCCCACCTGGAAAGTGGCCGGCTGCTTCTCACGGGTGGAGTCGACCACGGTGCCGTCCTCCAGCTTGAGGGTGAAGTGAATCGTCACTTCCATGCCCTCGTCGATGCGAAATTCGCTCATCGTTGCTCTCGCTCAGTCGGTCCTACGCGTTCGCTCATGCATTTTTGGTCGAGGCTTTGCCAAGCAGCATAGCAGCTGGGCTCAGCCGCGCCGCCGGGACTGCTTGCGGCCCTCGAAGACAGATTCCCAGATCAGGCCGATGGCCCCCAGGGTAATGCCGATGTCCGCCACGTTGAACGCCGGGTAGTACCAACCGGCTACGTGGAAGGAGAGAAAATCGACCACGTAGCCATGCACCAGACGGTCGTAGAGGTTGCCCAGAGCCCCGCCGATGATCAGCGCCAGCGAGGCACCGAGCAGTTTCTCGTCGGCCTTCAGTCGGCTCATCCAGATCGTCAGGCCCACCGTGGCGCCCACCGCGATGATGGCGAAGAACCAACGCTGCCAGCCGGGATGACCGGCAAGGAAGCTGAAGGCCGCGCCGGTGTTGTGCAGCAGCGTGAGGTTGAAGAACGGCAGCACCTCCACCGGCTGGCCATAATTCAGCACGCTGGACATCAGCGCCTTGGTACCCAGGTCCAGCAGTACCACAGCGAAGGCCAGCCACAGCCAGCGCAGCGGTTTGCTCATCGGCGGCACCGAAGTGCCGCTGTCATCCTGCTTGTTACGCATAGTGGCGAGTCTCACCCGGCCCCTCCGGCAGGTTGCTGATGCAGCGACCGCACAGGTCGGGGTGTTCGGCGTGGCTGCCGACGTCCTCGCGATGGTGCCAGCAGCGCTCGCACTTCTGGTGCGAGCTGGCAGCCACCGCCACCTTCAGGCCCGCCAGCTCGGTGGCCTCGGCACCTTCAACGTTCTGGCCCTCCGCCAGCGGCGCCAGGCGCACTTCGCTGGTCAGCATCACGAAGCGCAGCTCCTCGCCCAGCTTGGCCAGGGTGGCAGCGAGGGCGTCATCGACGAACAGCGTGACCTCGGCGGCCAGGCTGCCCTTGATCACCTTGGCATTGCGCGCATCCTCCAGGCACTTGTTGACCGCCTGCTTGACCTCGAGTACCTGCTCCCAGAACTCGCGTCCCAGCTCGGCGTCCGGCGCCAGGGTTTCAAGCCCTTCGTAATAGCTTTCGAGCAGCACGCTATCGCCCTTGGTGCCGGGGATGTTCTCGTAGATCTCCTCGGCGGTGAAGCTGAGAATCGGCGCCACCCAGCGCGAGAGCGCCTGGACCGCGTGGTAGAGCGCCGTCTGACAGCTGCGCCGGGCCAGGGAGTCGGCCTGGGTGGTGTACTGGCGATCCTTGATCACGTCGAGGTAGAAGCCGCCGAGCTCCCGCGAGCAGAAGGTGTGCACCTGCTGGTAGACGTCGAGGAAGCGATACTCCTCATAGGCCTTCTCGATGCGTGCCTGAAGCTGGGCGGCGCGATCCACCACCCACTGGTCCAGCGCCAGCATGTCGCCGAAGGCTACGCTGTCGCGGGCCGGATCGAAGCCGTTGAGGTTGGCCAGCAGGAAGCGCGCAGTGTTGCGGATACGCCGATAAACATCGGCGGTGCGCTTGAGGATCTCGTCGGAGACCGCCATCTCGCCCGAATAGTCGGTAGAAGCGACCCACAGGCGCAGGATATCGGCGCCCAGCTTGTCCATCACCTCCTGCGGTGCCACCACATTGCCCATCGACTTGGACATCTTGCGGCCCTGGGCGTCGACGGTGAAGCCGTGGGTGAGCAGGCCACGATACGGTGGGTGGCCGTCGATGGCGCAGCCGGTCAGCAGCGAGGAGTGGAACCAGCCGCGGTGCTGGTCAGAGCCCTCCAGGTAGAGGTCGGCACGCGGGCCGCTCTCGTGACCGTGGAGGTGCGAGCCGCGCAGCACGTGACGATGGGTGGTGCCGGAGTCGAACCACACGTCGAGGGTGTCGGTGACCTTCTCGTACTGGGCCGCCTCGTCGCCCAGCAGCTCGACCGGATCGAGGCGGAACCAGGCGTCGATGCCCTCGCGCTCGACGCGCTTGGCGGCCTCTTCCATCAGCTCGACGGTGCGCGGGTGCAGCTCGCCGGTGGCTTTGTGCAGGAAGAACGGGATCGGCACGCCCCAGTTGCGCTGGCGCGAGATACACCAGTCGGGACGGTTGGCGATCATGGCGTGCAGCCGCGCCTGACCCCAGGCCGGCGTGAACTGGGTTGCTTCGATACCTTCCAGGGCGCGCTCACGCAGGGTGCGCCCGTCCTTTCCTTTGAGGTCCATGCCCACGAACCACTGCGCGGTGGCGCGGTAGATCACCGGGGTCTTGTGGCGCCAGCAGTGCATGTAGCTGTGGGTGATGACCTTGTGCGCCAGCAGTGCACCGACCTCACGCAGCTTGTCGACGATCTGCGGGTTGGCCTTCCAGATCATCTGGCCGCCGAAGAACGGCAGGTCGTCGGCATAGACGCCGTTGCCCTGTACCGGGCTCTTGATCTCCTCGAACGCCATGCCATGGGCACGACAGGTGACGAAGTCGTCGACGCCGTAAGCCGGTGCTGAGTGGACGATACCGGTGCTGCCCACCTCGGACTCGACGTAGTCGGCCAGATAGACCGGCGAGAGGCGATCATAGAACGGGTGGCGGAATTCGATCAGGTCGAGCGCCTGGCCCTTGGCGGTGGCAATCACTTCGCCCTGGAGCTCGTAGCGCTCCAGGCAGCTCTCGACCAGCTCCTCGGCCAGCACCAGCAGGCGTTCGCCGGTATCGACCAGAGCGTAGGTGAACTCGGGATGCACGTTGAGCGCCTGGTTGGCCGGCACGGTCCAGGGCGTGGTGGTCCAGATCACGATGGCGGCGGGCTTGGGCAGCGACGCCAGACCGAAGGCGGCAGCCAGCTTGGCCTCGTCGGCGGCCGGGAAGGCCACGTCGATGGCATCGGACTTCTTGTCCTGGTACTCCACCTCGGCCTCGGCCAGCGCCGAGCCACAGTCGAAGCACCAGTTGACCGGCTTGAGCCCCTTGAACACATAGCCGGCTTCGACCATATCGGCCAGGGCACGGATCTCGCCGGCCTCGTTGGCGTAATCCATGGTGCGGTAGGGGTGGTCCCAGTCGCCGATCACGCCCAGACGCACGAAGTCGGCGAGCTGGGTCTGGATCTGCGAGGCGGCATACTCGCGGCACAGGGCCCGCGCCTGCTCGGGCTCGAGGTGCTTGCCGTGGGTGGTCTCCACCTTGTGCTCGATGGGCAGACCGTGGCAGTCCCAACCGGGCACGTAAGGGGCGTCGAAGCCGGCCAGATTCTTCGACTTGACGATGATGTCCTTGAGGATCTTGTTGACGGCGTGACCGATGTGGATGCTGCCGTTGGCGTAGGGAGGGCCGTCGTGCAGCACGAAGGTCTCGCGGCCGCGACGCTCTTCACGCAGGCGCTGGTAGAGCTTCATGTCCTGCCACTGCGACACCCGACCGGGCTCGCGCTGAGGCAGGTTGCCGCGCATGGGGAAGTCGGTTTCGGGCAGGTTCAGTGTGTGCTTGTAGTCGCTCATATCCTGGGAGTCAGCCGTCGTCGTGGTCGGCGGAACGTCCCGCCGAGGATTCGAAATTCACGGTCTCGCGCGCCAGCGGCGCCGAAGCCAATGGAAGTGAGTCGTCTGTCAGGCCAAGCTCCCTGGCCCCCTGGCACTCATCGGTAAACTGGCTCTCATCGGCAAAATAGCGCCGGGCGCGCGCCTGGTCGGCGGCGATCTGCTGCCTGAGAGCGGCAAAGTCGTCGAACTTCACCTCGCCGCGCAGCCTGGCGCAGGGAAACACCGTGAGCCGCTGTCCGTAGAGATCGCCGTCGAAGTCGAACAGGTGCACCTCCAGCACCGGCCGGTCGCTGCCCACCGTGGGACGCCAGCCGATATTGGCCACGCCGGGGCAGCGGCGCCCGTCGGGCAGTTCGGTCACCACTGCGTAGACGCCACGCAGCGCCAGGGGCAGTCGCGGCAGCGGCAGGTTGGCCGTGGGCACGCCGATGGTACGCCCCAACTGCTTGTCGGCGACCACGCGGCCGCCGAGCCGATAGGGCCGGCCCAGCATACGTGCCGCCTGGGCGAAGTTGCCGCTGGCCAGCAGGGTGCGCACCCGGGTACTGGAGACACGCTCGTCGTCCAGAGCGAAGGTGCGGGTGTGCTCGACGCCGTAGCCTTCACGCCCGCGCCGCTCCCCCTCTTCCGCCAGCAGGCTGAAATCGCCGCTGCGGTCGCAGCCGAAGCGGAAGTCGTCACCCACCACCAGGTGGCGTACTCCCAACCCTTCGACCAGCACGCGGTCGATGAATTCCACCGCGGTGAGGCTGCGCAGGCGCTCGTTGAACGGCAGGCAGAGCACGTAATCGACCCCGCTCTCGCCCAGCAGGCGCACCTTCTCGCGCAGGCGGGTCAGCCGCGGCGGCGCCTGATCACCGGCGAAGAACTCTCGCGGCTGGGGCTCGAACACCACCACCGTGACCGGCAGGCGCAGCTTCGAGGCCTGCTCGCGGCACTGGTCGAGAATCGCCTGGTGGCCGCGGTGTACGCCATCGAAATTGCCGATGGTGGCCACGCAGCCGCGATGCTCCTCGCGCAGATTGTGCAGTCCTCGAATGACTTCCATTCAGTCTTCACTAAGCCTTCTGGTTGAAAAACGTACAAAGGGGAAGATTATAGCGAACCCCAGTTCCCTTGACAGCCGGCTACCCAATATCACGATATCGAACGAGCGGGCTGTCCCGGAGGCAGGCCTTAGCCTGCTACATACTATCCTTTCATCCGAAAATGTCGCGGCCTGACCCCCAGCGCCGCCAGCCAGGCGAAGTAGATCGCCGCACCGACCACTACCAACAAGGCCAGCCACTGTACCCGCGTCGCAACGCCCCACTCGAGCCACTGCTGCCACTCCGGCGCCAGCCAGGCCAGGCCCACACTCATCACCACGCAGCCGCCCACCAGTTGCACGGCATAGCGCCCCCAGCCCGACTGGAACACCAGCACACCCTGCTTGTGCAGCAGCCAGCCCAGCAGGCCGGCGTTGAGGAAGGCCGACAGCGCCGTGGCCAGGGCCAGGCCGGCGTGGGCCAGCGGCCAGATCAGGATCAGGTTGAAGACCATGTTGGCGACCATGGCGATGATGCCGACCTTGACCGGCGTCTTGGTGTTCTGGCGGGCGAAGAAGCCCGGTGCCAGCACCTTGATCAGCATGAAGGCGACCAAGCCGAAGGCGTAGGCGCGCAGACTCATGGCCGCCATGACGATGTCGTGCTCGGTCATGGCACCGTAGTGAAACAGCGAGATCAGCAGCGGCTCGGCAAGGATCGCCAGGGCCAGCGCCGCCGGCAGACCCAGCAGCAGAACGGCACGCACCGCCCAGTCGAGCATGGCGGCGAAGTGCTCGCCCGATTGCTCGGCGTGTCGCTTGGAGAGCGCCGGCAGAATCACCGTACCGATGGCGATGCCGAACACCCCCAGCGGCAGCTCCACCAGGCGGTCGGAGTAGTAGAGCCACGACACGCTGCCCGGAGTGAGCAGCGAGGCCAGCACGGTATCCAGCAGCAGGTTGATCTGCGACACCGAGACACCGAACAGCGCCGGCGCCATCAATATCAGGATGCGCTTCACGCCACTGTGGGCGAAGTTGGGCCAGGGTCGCGGCATCAGCCCCAGGCGCGCCAAAAACGGCACCTGGAAAGCGAGCTGGGCAAAGCCGGCAATCAGCACGCCCCAGGCCAGTGCCATGGCCGGCTCGCTCATCAAGGGCGTGAGCAGCACGGCGGCACCGATCAACGAGAGGTTGAGCAGCACCGGCGTGAAGGCCGGCACGGCGAAGCGGTTCCAGGTGTTGAGCACGCTGCCGGCAAAAGCAGTGAGCGAGACCAGCAGCAGATAGGGAAAGGTCAGCCGCAGCATGTCGGCGGTGAGCGCCAGCTTGGCCGGGTCGCGACCGAAGCCCGGGGCAAAGACCCACACCAGCCAGGGTGCGGCGAGCATGGCCAGGGCGGTGATCAGCGCCAGCACCGCGGTGAGGCTGCCGGCCACGGCGTCGAGCAGCTCGCGCACTTCGCGCTTGCTGCCGCGAGTGGCGTACTCGGAGAGCACCGGCACGAAGGCCTGGTTGAAGGCCCCTTCGGCGAACAGGCGGCGCATGAAGTTGGGAATCTTGAACGCCACGAAGAAGGCGTCGGCACCGTTACCGGCACCGAACAGGGTCGCCACCACCACGTCACGCACCAGCCCCATGACCCGCGACACCATGGTCATGACACCCACTACCAGGCCGGAACGCATCAGCCCGCCGGCCTTGGGCGCCACGGCACGGTCGTCATCGGCCACCAGGGGCACGCTCGACTTCGCTGAATCGGGCAACTTCTCGGGTTCCGTCACCGCTCCCATCCTCGACCATCAAGCCTTGGCTGGCATGCAGACACAAAAAAACCGGCCGCAGCCGGTTTTTCACGAGCGTTGCGAACGTGGCCCAAGGGCCGGGTTCGCGACGTCTCCAGGCGACCGGCTTTACGCAGCCAGCGCCTTAATTCGCTTGTTCAGGCGGCTCTTCAGGCGTGCAGCCTTCTTCTTGGAGAGCACGTCCTTGTCGGCGATGCGGTCGATGATCGGCTGCGCCTTCTGGAACTCGGTCATGGCGGTGGCGTGGTCGCCGCCATTGATGGCCTTGATGACGCGCTTCACATAGGTACGCACCATGGCGCGCTGGCTCGCCTTCAGAACACGACGGCCTTCCGCCTGACGGGCACGCTTGCGGGCTTGCTTGCTGTTTGCCACTGACTATCTCCTGGAAAACTTTGACGCCGCCCGGTCTGGGGCGGCATCGATAACGATTTGTCCGGCTTGGAAATTTCGCTTTCCTGCCGGCCTGGCCATCTCGCCAACGCGAAGGTTGTCGACGGGCCGTGTCTGAGAGGATGGCGCATACTACCACAGGTGCACGGCGTCATGCTACAGGCCGCGCAAACACTGCCTCAAAGCACCACCAGGTTGTCGCGGTGGATCAGCTCCGGCGCCTCCATGTAACCGAGGATCGCCTCGATCTGATGGCTAGGCTGGCCGAGAATTCGACGCGCCTCGTCGGCGCCGTAGTTCACCAATCCCTTGGCGATGCGCTGTCCCTGCTCATCGACACACAGCACCATGTCGCCACGCACGAAGTCGCCCGACAGCGCCTTGACCCCCACCGCCAGCAGGCTCGAGCCGCTGCCGCGCAGCACCTTCACCGCCCCGGCATCCAGCGTGAGGCTGCCACGCACCTGCAGCTGGCCGGCCAGCCAGCGCTTGCGAGCCGCCATGGGGGCCTCTTCAGGACGCAGCAGGGTGCCCAGCGATTCACCGGCGGCCAGCCGGGTCAACACCTCGGGCTGACGTCCGCTGGCAATCACCGTGACGGCACCGGAACGGGCTGCCAGCCGGGCTGCCTGAATCTTGGTGGTCATGCCGCCGCGGCCGAGCGCACCGCCGCCGCCGGCCATGGCGGCCAGCACCGGGTCGTCGGCACGCCCTTCGCTGATCAAGGTAGCCGCAGGATTGTGGCGCGGGTCGGCGTCGAACAGTCCCTCCTGGTCGGTGAGGATCACCAGCGCCTCGGCTTCGAGCAGGTTGGCCACCAGCGCACCCAGGGTGTCGTTGTCGCCGAAACGGATCTCGTCGGTGACAACGGTGTCGTTCTCGTTGATCACCGGGATTACGCGCAGGTCGACCAGGGTGCGCAGCGCCGAGCGCGCATTGAGGTAGCGCTTGCGGTTGGAGAGATCGTCATGGGTCAGCAGCACCTGGGCAGTGAGCAACCCATGGCGGGCAAAATGGTGCTCGTAGCACTGGGTCAGGCCGTTCTGGCCCACCGCGGCGGCGGCCTGCAGCTCGTGCACCGCCGAAGGTCGGGCCTGCCAGCCCAGCCGCACCATGCCGGCTGCCACCGCGCCCGACGACACCAGCACCACTTCGAGCCCCTGACGATGCAGCGCGGCGATCTGGTCCACCCAGCCGCCAATGGCCGCCTCGTCGAGCCCACGCCCATCGTTGGTCAACAGCGCACTGCCAATCTTCACCACTACCCGGCGAGCGCCACGCAGCGCATCGCGACCCGGAACCCGCTCGTTGCTCACCTGTTCACTCTCCAACAAGGCTGCTGCGATTCCCCAACCTTGAGACACTGCGCGAGCGATGGCCAGACTAGGCAAACCTTGGCGAAAGAGCGGAGTTTGCTGTTGCAAATGAGCATCTTGAGCCAAGGTTTAACGACGTATGGCCGAGCGCAGCCAGTGTTCCACCTAGGGGGCGTATTCGACCTCGACATCGTAATCATCATCGTCGAAGTCATCGTCATCGTCGTCCTGATCGCGACGCTTGCGCCGGCGACCCAGCCTCGCTTCGGTGCGCGCCACCGCCTCGGCTTCCATGCGCTCGCGCATCTCGCGCTCGTGCTCGGCGGCCTCCTCGTCCTCGTGCTCCAGTCGGCGCTGGTCGGTGAGCCAACGATGGGCTGCCTGCACCAAGGCATCGGTGCCCTCGCCGCTAATGGCCGAGATGCGGAACACGGGGCCCGTCCAGCCCAGCCCCTCGACGATGGCGGCCACTCGCGCTTCGCGCTCCTCTTCAGGCACGAGGTCGAGCTTGTTGAGCACCAGCCAGCGCGGGCGCTCGGCCAGGGTCGGCGAGAACTGCTCGAGTTCGTGGGCGATGGCCCGGGCCACCTCGACCGGATCGGACTCGTCGAAGGGCGCCACGTCGACCACGTGAAAGAGCAGGCGGGTGCGGGTCAGATGCTTGAGGAAGCGCAGCCCCAGCCCGGCGCCGTCCGACGCCCCCTCGATCAGCCCCGGCACGTCGGCCATCACGAAGTGCTCGTGCATGCCTAGCTTCACCACACCGAGGTTGGGCACCAAGGTGGTGAAGGGGTAGTCGGCCACCTTGGGCTTGGCCGCGGACACCGAGCGGATCAGGGTCGACTTGCCGGCATTGGGCATGCCCAGCAGGCCGACGTCGGCCATCACCTTCATCTCCAGGCGCAGGTTGCGCCGCTCGCCGTCGGTGCCGGGCGTGGTCTTGCGCGGCGCCCGGTTGGTCGACGACTTGAAGTGAATGTTGCCGAGCCCACGGCGACCGCCCTGGGCTACCAGCACCTGCTGTCCGAGTTCGGTGATGTCGGCAATCACCTCGAGGGTGTCTTCGTCGATCACCGTGGTGCCTACCGGCACCTTGACCACCAGGTCGCTACCGGCGCGGCCGCTCATCTGGCGCCCCTGGCCGGGGCGACCGCTCTCGGCCTGATAGAAGCGCTGGAACCTGAAGTCGATCAGCGTGTTGAGGGCATCGTCGCCCACCAGGTAGACGCTGCCGCCATGCCCGCCGTCGCCGCCATCGGGACCACCCTTGGGCACGTACTTCTCGCGGCGGAAGCTCAGGCAGCCATTACCGCCCCTGCCCGCTTCCACGATGATCGAGGCTTCGTCGACGAACTGCATTGTGACTCTCCCGGCGGATACTACCGCCATGATACAAGAAGGCCCCGCCTGAGCGGGGCCTTCCAGTTACCAGTTCGTGCGTTCTCAGGCAGAGACGACGCTGACGAACTTGCGGTTCTTCGGACCCTTGGTCTCGAACTTGATCACACCGTCGCTCAGGGCGAACAGGGTGTGGTCGCGACCGATGCCGACGCCGGTACCGGCGTGGAAGCGGGTACCGCGCTGACGCACGATGATGTTGCCAGCGGTGACGACCTGGCCGCCGAACAGCTTGACACCAAGGCGTTTGGATTCTGAATCGCGGCCGTTACGGGTAGAGCCGGCTGCCTTCTTATGAGCCATTGCAAAGTCCTCGCTCGTTAAGGGGAAGCCGCTTAGGCGGAAATCCCAGTGATCTTGACTTCAGTGAACCACTGACGGTGGCCCTGACGCTTCATGTGGTGCTTGCGACGACGGAACTTGATGATGCGGATCTTCTCGCCACGGCCGTGGGAAACGATCTCGGCAGCCACCTTGGCACCGTCGACCAGCGGAGCGCCGACGGTCACGTCGTCGCCGTTGGCAACCAGCAGCACCTCATCGAACTCGATGGTTTCGCCGGTGGGGATTTCCAGCTTCTCGAGCTTGAGGGTCTGGCCTTCCTGAACGCGGTACTGCTTGCCACCGCTCTTGATAACAGCGTACATGTATCTCTCTCCAGAACTCATCGGGGTTGGCTCTTCATCGGCCTGCTTCGAGTGGCGCCCCTTTCGGCAGCCATCTGACAGGGAGCGTGATGAGTGGGCCGCGCATTATAACCGCGCCCCGCGGGCCGTTCAAGCACTGAGCACGCTCGCCAAGACAATGCCGCAACCACCCACCGCGGCGCAGCTTGACGCCCACATGGGGGGGCCATAGCATGAGCCGCAGCCCAAGGCCACTGCCATGTCCGGCATGCCGGCCCAACAGCCCGATGACACTGTCTCATGCCAGCCAACGCCTCTTCCCGTTCGACTGACAGCAACACCACCGCCTCTTCGTCGCTGCACGCGGCGGTCGCCGACGATTTTGCCGCGGTCAACCGTACCATCAAGGAGCAGCTGGCATCTCGGGTGCCGCTGGTCGAGACAATCGGTCAGTACATCATCGCCAGCGGCGGCAAGCGGCTGCGTCCGTTGCTGGTACTGCTCGCCGCCCGCGCCCTGGGCTATCAGGGTGACAAGCACATCTCGCTGGCCACGCTGATCGAGTTCATGCATACCTCGACCCTGCTGCACGACGACGTGGTCGACGAATCTCACATGCGCCGCGGCCGCGCCACCGCCAACGACGCCTGGGGCAACGCCCCCTCCGTGCTGGTAGGCGACTACCTCTATTCGCGCTCCTTCCAGATGATGGTGGAGATCGGCTCGCTCAAGATCATGGGCATTCTCTCCGGTGCCACCTGCGTCATCGCCGAGGGCGAGGTGCAGCAGTTGACCAACGTGGGCAACCCCGATGTCGACGAGGCCACCTACTTCGAGACCATCCAGGGCAAGACCGCCATGCTGTTCGAGGCCGCCACCCACAGCGGCGCGGTGCTGGCCGAGGCCGACCCGCAGCAGGAAGCAGCGCTGCAACTCTACGGTCGCTACCTGGGGCTGGCGTTCCAGCTCGTCGACGACCTGCTCGACTACCAAGGCGACGCCAAGGCCATGGGCAAGAACGTGGGCGACGATCTGGCCGAGGGCAAGCCGACCCTGCCACTGATCCAGGCCATGGCCGCCGGCACCCCGGACCAGGCCCGAACGATCCGTCAGGCCATTCGCCAGGGCGGGCTCGAACGGCTCGACGAGGTGCTGGCCATCGTGCGCGATACCGGCGCGCTGGACTACACCCGGGCACGGGCCGAAGAGATGTCGGCCAAGGCGCTGGAGCAGCTCGACTTTCTGTCTCCCAGCCGCTACCGCGACAGCATGGCCGACCTGGCCCGACTCGCGGTGGAACGCCAAAACTGAAGGTGGAACAGCACCGCCGCGGGGGGCTTGCAAGGCCATGGCTTTTGCGTATAATGCCCATCCGTCGGCTCCCGGAGCCGACACCGAGCATCGCCCAAAAGCAGCTCGAAAAGGAAATAACAGAGTAGGAAATAACAGAGTAAGGAAGTAACGGAGTATAGCTCAGCTTGGTAGAGCGCTGCCTTCGGGAGGCAGAGGTCGTAGGTTCGAATCCTGCTACTCCGACCAAAGAATTCATAAGGGCCTTGCAAGCGATTGCGAGGCCTTTTTCGTTGCTTCGCCCACCGTTTTGCCATCCAGCTCCCATCGAGAGCCGACATCTACGTGAACACACCGTAAAAAGGCGCTATGCTGCGCGGCCGGGTCGCCAGACTCCGGCTGGATAAACGCTACAAGCCAAGGAATACAAGCAAAACCATAAGAGACTTGTGCTAGAACAAGTCCTACTCGTACGGAGGTGCTCGTGAAGAACGGCGAGCATGAAGCAGCGCATGGCGGCAGCGAAAGCGAGCGCGCCATGTTCCACCCTTACTGGCCCGACGCCGATCTCGAGACGCTGCGTGCCAAGTTCTATCAGCTCTACATCGCCGTGGAGCAGAGCCCGGCGGCCACGGCAATCACCGATACCGAAGGGCGCATCGAGTACGTCAACCGGCGCTTTCTCGAAGTGACCGGCTATTCCCGCGAAGAGTTGATCGGCAAGACTCCGGCCATGATCCAGTCGGGCATGACCCCAGATCACGTCTACCGTGAGCTGTGGCAGACCCTGCGCAGCGGCCGGGTGTGGCGCGGTGAATTGCAGAACCGCAAGAAGAACGGCGAGCTCTATTGGGAAGCCGAAACCATCACTCCGGTACGCGACGACAGCGGCCGGATCGTGCGTTTCGTGGCGGTGAAGGAGGACATCACCGAGCGCAAGCGTCAGGAGGAGGAGCTGCGGCTGCTCGCCAGCGTGTTCCAGACCGGCCAGGCCACGCTGATCACCGATCCCGACATGCGCATCGAACGGGTCAATCAGGCCTTCACCGACATTACCGGCTACCTGCCGGAAGAGGTGATCGGCGAGACCCCTCGACTGTTCAAGTCGGGCCGTCACGACAAGCACTTCTACGCTCAGCTGTGGCAGGCGGTACTGGAAACCGGCCACTGGCAGGGCGAGATCTGGAATCGCAACAAGTACGGCGACATCTATCCGCTGTGGCAGGCGATCACGGCCGTGTACGACGACAACGGCAGGATCCGCCACTTCATTGCCGTCTTCCACAACATCGCCGAGCGCAAGCGCCTGGAAGAGGAGCTGGAGCAACAGGCCACCCGCGACCACCTGACCGGCACTCAAAACCGCCGCGCCTTCGATGTGGCCATGCGCAAGGCAGTACGCCAGGCCGAGCGCAGCGACAACACCTTCTCACTGCTGCTGTTCGACATCGACCACTTCAAGTCGATCAACGATCAGCACGGTCACGACACGGGCGACCTCATCCTCAAGCGTCTGGCCTCCCTGGTCGGCCAGACCCTGCGCAGCACCGACCTGCTGGCACGCTGGGGCGGCGAGGAGTTCGCCATCCTGCTGCAGGACACCACGGCGCAAGGAGCCTCGATCTTCGCCGAGCGGCTGCGCCAGCAGGTGGCAGAGACCCTTCTGCACGGCCTGGCCGTGACTATCAGCCTGGGGATCGCGGAATACCGCCGGGGCGACGGCCCAGAGGCGATACTGGCACGCGCCGATAGCGCCCTGTATCGTGCCAAACGCTCGGGGCGCAACCGGGTGGGAATCGCCGACGCCCAGGAGTGATGCCACCGCGCGTCACAGCAGCGGTTCGAGCCGCAACAGCCGACTCACCCCGGCTCCACCATGCCGCCACAGACTGCCGGGCTCGCGCATCAGCTCGACCGGTTCTCCCTGCACGAGGGCCTGCCAGTAGAGCCGCCCCGACGGCGTACGGCCGACCCGATAGCTGAGCGCCGGCGACTTGCCGATCTCGGTCAGGCGCTGGAACTCGTTGGCCAGACCCTGACTGGTCACCAGTACGCCCACCTCGGTATTCCACCACACCGAGCGCGGGTCGGCGTTGGGCGACCCAATGAAGACACGGTCGGCGTCGATTCCCAGCGCCTTGATGTGCAGGGCAGAGGCCGAAGACCCCACACTGAAGCCGATATCGGCATCCGGCTCGTGCTCGGCACGCATCTCGTAGAGTGCGACCCCGCTATCGAGCAACGCCTCCCGCCTGGCCTGGTAGGCACCGTGCACCACCGGCACATCGGTCGCCTCCAGGGCGTTGGTGAATATCTCGACCGCCACGCCGGCCTCGGCCAGCTCCGTCAACAGGCGGGTACCCTGCCTGCCGGGCACGAAATAGGCAGATACGAGGGTCAGCCGCTCGCTCGGCTCTCCCACCTGGTCGTGCAGGGCGCCGGCCATGGTACGTTGGAATGCCGGCCGCCCCCGCCAGGCAGGCTTGCCCGGCGGGTCCCACAGCGCAATGCCTTCCCCCCAGTGCAGCTTGCCCACCAGCGGCCCCTGCTCGATGTCGGCATAGCGCTGGCGCAGGTCGGCGAAATAGGGCGAGTCGACACTGCTCTCGAACCACTCGGCGAGCGACGCCAGCAGTTCTTGCCAGGCGTCCTCGTCGACACGGTGATAGCGACCGATGGGCTGAGCCAGGCCGTGGTTCCAGTAGAGGTGGAAACTCTGTGCCAGAGGCTCCACCACCGGCCCCAGCGCCAGCAGGTCGAGATCGGTGAAGTTGCGTGGTTCGCTGGCGCTGTAGTACTCATCGCCCAGGTTGCGCCCGCCGACGATGGCCAGGGAATCGTCGGCGATCCACAGCTTGTTGTGCATGCGCCGGTGCTGACGCGCCGCCTGAGGCGCCGAGGCCAGCACACGGCCTGTCAGCGTGCCCCGACCGACACTCAGGGCGTTGTAGACGCGCACCTGAACGTTGGGGTGGCTGTCGAGCGCGGCCAGCTGCCGACCCTGGCCTACTGCACCGATATCGTCGATCAGCAGGCGCACCTCGACGCCGCGCTCGGCGGCCCCCAGCAGCCGATGCAGCAGTGCCCGGGTGGTCTGCCCATCGCCCATCAGGTAGGTCTGGATATCGAGCCTGCGGTCGGCCTGCTCGCTCAGCAGCACGCGCAGACTGAAAGCATCCTGGCCGCTGGAAAGCAGCGCAAAGCCGCTCTTGCCCGGATGCGCGGAGCCACTCAGGCGCGCCCACTGGCCGAGCCAGGTGGCCTCGCGCTCGGCTGGGGTGAGCGGAGCGGTATGTTCACGGACCGCGGCGCTGCCGGCACAGCCTTGCATTAGCAGGAGCAGTACGCCGCAAAACGTCAGCAGCCAACTTCGGGCGCGACGTGTGCCGTCAGGATCAGGATTCGTCATCGTGCTCTGCCAGACGGCGAGCCATGGCCTTGCGCGCCCTGTTGCGGCGATAGAGCCGCGCCACGGCCAGCGCCAGGGCAAAGGCCACCATGGCGCCCAGTGTCACTCCCTGCCAGGGCCGGGCGGCCTCGCCCCCCATGACCGTTTCCAGCGTGATGATCAGGATGAAGCCCAGCGCCTGGCTACCGATGGCCAGGGCGCGCAGGGTATCGAAGGTCTTGTGTGCCATGTAGGCTCCCGCCGGTGACAGCGCCGTCCTGGGGCAGTAGGCTTGCTCTGCCTGACGCGTTACTTTATGCAAGTAAGTGATTTTACCCGCTCACGGCGCTTGCGCCGACCCTAAATGCTGGAGCCGAGCCAATGGATGCCTTTGCCCTGGGCCCCGTGCTGATATCCGTACCGCGCCTCTATGCCATTGGCTGTGCCCTGCTGTTGCTGCTCGCCGCCTGGCTGCTGCTGGGGCTGTCGCCCTCGGCGCGGTCGCGCTGGTTCAACGGCTTGCTGCTGGCCTGGCTGGTGGGCGCCCGCCTGGGGCACGTGGCGCTGAACTTCGACGCCTATGCCGCTGCCCCGTTGGACATACTGCGGCTCTGGCAACCCGGCTATCACGGCCTGTGGGGGCTGCTCGCCGCGCTGATCTGGACCGGCTGGGCACTGCGCGACCGGCTGCTGTCGATGATCGGCGCCATGGGACTCACCGTCGGCGCCTCGGCGCTGTGGCTGGTGCTGGTCACCCTGGCCCCCTTCGGCGGCGACATGCCGCTGCGCGAGCTGCCCGACATCACCCTGGAAGACCTCGACGGCGAGCCGGTCAACCTGCAGCAGCTTCAGGGCGAGCTGGTGGTGGTCAACCTGTGGGCCACCTGGTGCCCGCCCTGCCTGCGCGAGATGCCGTTATTAGCCGAGGCCGACACCCGCGACGGCGTTACCGCGGTGGTGATCAATCAAGGTGAGGAGCTACTCCAGGTGGCACGCTACCTGGACGAGCAGGAGCTCGCGTTCCGTTACCCGCTGCTCGATCCGAACCAGCAGATGATCCGCACGATGGAGTCGCCGGGACTCCCCACCACGGTGCTGTTCGACCGTGAAGGCCGCGCAGTGGAGCGCCATGTGGGCGAACTGTCGCGAGCGCAGCTCGACACTTGGCTGGGACGCCACTGATTACCACCCGTAACAGCCGCCCCCTACCATTTCCCGCCCTTCTCCACCAGCCTTAAGCCAGCGCGGGCTTTGCGTTAGAATCGCCCGCCCTGCCCGCCGAAGCCATGCTTCGGCGGCAGCGTGCGCACCGTGTTCAGCATCGACCGAGGCATCATGAGCGACTTTTCACCCGGCCAGCGCTGGATCAGCGATGGCGAGGCCGACCTGGGCCTGGGCACCATCCTGAGTTGCGACCACCGTAGCGTTACCGTGCTGTTCGGCGCCAGCCAGGAAACCCGTACCTACAGCAGCCGTCAGGCACCGCTGACCCGCGTCGCTTTCGGCAGCGGCGACCGTGTCCAGTCCGCCGAGGGCTGGAACCTGACCGTCGACGACAGCAAGGAAGTCGACGGCCTGATCGTCTATATCGGCGAGGACGACCAGGGCGAGCTGCGCGAGCTGCCTGAGGCACGCCTGGCCGACAGCATGCAGTTCGACCAAGCCCGCGACCGCCTGCTCACTGGCCAGGTCGACCGCAACGACTGGTTCGATCTGCGCTTCCGCACCCTGCACCACCATCATCGCATCGAGCAGAATCCGGCATTGGGCCTTGCCGGCCCGCGCATCGACCTGATTCCCCATCAGCTCTACATCGCCGACGAAGTGGCCCGACGCCACGCGCCGCGCGTGCTGCTGGCCGACGAGGTGGGGCTGGGCAAGACCATCGAGGCCGGCCTGATCCTGCACCGCATGCTGCTCACCGGCCGTGCCGAACGCGCCCTGATCCTGGTGCCGCCGAGTCTCATGCACCAATGGCTGGTGGAGCTGCTGCGCCGCTTCGCCCTCGAGGTGACCCTGCTCGACGAGCAGCAGAGCCTGGCCCAGGCCGAAGCCAACCCCTTCGAGTCCGGCCAGCTCATCCTGGCCAGCCAGGAGTGGCTGTTCGCCAACCCCCAGCGCCAGGAGCAGGCGGCCGCCTGCAACTGGGACCTGCTGATCGTCGACGAAGCGCACCATCTCGACTGGAGCGCCGAGCAGGTCGGCGCCGGCTACGCCTGCGTCGAGCGCCTGGCCAAGCATGTACCGGGTGTGCTGCTGCTCACCGCCACTCCGGAGCAGATGGGCCTGGAGAGCCACTTCGCCCGCCTGCGCCTGCTCGACCCGGACCGCTACCACAGCCTGGGGGCGTTTCGCGAAGAGGAGCTGCATTACGTGGAGGTGGCCCAGGCCATCGACGCCCTGGAACGCCTGCCGGCCGGCGGCGAGAGTGATCGCGCCAGCGTGGCCGCGGTGATCGGGGAGCATGACAGCCTGGCTCTGCTCGACACCCTGGCCAACCCCGAGAGCGGCCAGCAGCAGCAGGAAAGCGCCCGCGAACAGCTGCGTGAGCAACTGCTCGATCGCCACGGCACCGGCCGGGTGATGTTCCGCAACAGCCGCCGCCATGTGGGCGGCTTCCCCGAGCGTTACCTGCACCTGACCGAACTGCCTCTGCCCTCGGCCTACCGCCGGGTACTGCGCAAGCTCGAGCGCGACGAAGACCATCTCGACGAACTGCTGATCGAGACCGGGCTCGATCATCCCGACGTGCTGATCTACCCCGACGCCACCTATCGCGCGCTCTCGGACGATCCGCTCAATGCCGAGCCGTGGTGGCAGATCGACCCGCGAGTGAATTGGCTGCTGGAGCGCCTGGCTGACGACGGCGAGCAGGGCTTCGCCAACGACAAGGTGCTGGTGATCGCGCACAGCCGCGAGACCGCTCAGGGCCTGGCCGACGCGCTGCGGGTACTGGGCGGCATTCATGCGCCGGTATTCCACGAGGGGCTGACGCTGGTAGAACGCGACCGTGCGGCGGCCGCCTTCGCCGACGAGGAGGAGGGCAGCCAGGTGCTGGTCTGCTCCGAGATCGGCTCGGAGGGGCGCAACTTCCAGTTCTGCCGCCACCTGGTGATGTTCGACCTGCCCCAGCATCCCGACCAGCTCGAGCAGCGCATCGGCCGGCTTGACCGCATCGGTCAGCGCCATGCCATCGAGATCCACGTGCCGCTGTTCGAAGCCAGCCCCGGGGCGCGTCTGCTGCGCTGGTTTAGCGAGGGGATGGATGCGTTCGACGCTCCCCACGGGGTCGGCAGTGAACTGTTCGACGCCTTCGGCGATGCCCTGGCCGAGGCGCTGCTCGACGACGAGGCCCTCGCCGACGTCATCGCCGAGACCCGCGCCCTGTTCGAGAACCGCCTGACCCAGCGCGATGCCGGGCGCAACCGTCTGCTGGAACTCAACGCCTGCCGCCCGGCGCGGGCCGAAGCGGTCGCCACGGCGATCCGCGAGCTCGACCACGACCCGGCCTTGTCGCGCTACCTCGACCAGGCGCTGGACATCTTCGGCGTCGACAGCCAGGAGCTCGGCGGCGGCCTGCTGCACCTACAGCCCAGCCCGCAGATGCTCGACGGCCTGCCCGGCCTGGCCAAGGGTGAGGAGGGCTTCACCGCCACCCTGTCGCGTGAGCGCGCGCTGGCCCGCGACGACGTGCAGCGGCTCTCCTGGGAGCACCCGCTGCTGCGCGAAATGATGGCGCGCATCCTCGACGGCACCATGGGCAACACCGCGCTCGCCCTGCTCAAGCACCCGGCGATTCCCGCCGGCCGGCTGATGGCGGAACTGGTGTTCCGCACCTACTGCCCGGCGCCGAAGCGGCTGCACGTCAATCGTTTCCTGCCGCCTACCGCGGTACGTGTACTTCTCGACGAGTCCGGCGCCGTGCTCAGCGACAAGGTCTCCTTCACCGGGCTTTCCAAGAACCTGCAGAAGGTCAAGAAGGCCATGGCCCGGGACCTGATTCGCAGCCGCCACGACCAGCTGCGCGAGCTGCTCACCCAGGGCGAGCAGGAGGCTGATCGCGAGCTGCCGAGCATCGTCGAAGCGGCTCAGGTACGCATGCGCCGGGAACTGGACGGAGAGCTGGCCCGCCTGGAGGCACTGGCGCGACTCAACCCGGCGGTGCGCGAGGCGGAACTCGAGGCGCTGCGCCGGGAGCGTGGCGAACTCGACGGCGCCATCGAAGGCACACGGCTACGACTGGACGCCGTGCGGGTGATCGTCACGGTGGGTGACGAGAACCGCTGAGCCCTACGGCGGTAGCCATCAAGACTTGCCGAGGATGTCGGCCAACGCCTGCTCAAGAGTCGGGAAGTGGAACGTGAACCCGGCCTCGAGCAGGCGTGCCGGACGCATGTCGGCGCCGGTCAGCAGCAGCCGCGCCATCTCGCCGAAGGCGGTCTCCAGCACGATGGCCGGCACCGGCATGACGGCCGGCCGATGCAACTGCCTGGCCAGGGTGCGCGCGAACTCGGCGTTGGTGACGGGGTGCGGCGCGCTGCCGTTGAACGGCCCGTCGAGATCGTCACGCTCGAGCAAGAACAGGATGCTGCGCACCAGGTCTTCACGATGGATCCAGGGCATGAACTGGTGTCCGCTGCCGAAGCGCCCCCCGAAGCCCAGCTTGAAGGGTGTCAGCATCTTCTCCAGGCTGCCTCCGCCCGTATCCAGTACCAGCCCGGTACGCAGCAGCGCGACCCGCGTACCGAAATCTGCCGCCTCTCGGGCGGTGTCCTCCCAGCGCTTGCACAGGCGATGCGCGAACTCGTCGTGAGGCGGGGTCTGTTCGGTGACCTCGATCTTGCCCTGATCGCCGTAGAAGCCCATGGCCGATCCCGAGACCATGACGCCGGGGGCTGTGCCGTTGGCCTGCTTGAGCTGCTCGCAGAGGATAACCAGATCGCGGGTGACGTTGACCCGTGAGTCGATCAGCCGGTTCTTCTGCTCGTCGCTCCAGCGCCGGGCGGCGATCGGCTCGCCCGCCAGGTTGACGATGGCATCCGGGGGCGACTCGACGAAGTCGAGCACCGAGCGTCTTATGTCGGCACCTTGGGGCAGTTTGCTCCTGGCCGCGTCCGGATCACGCGACACCACCTGCAGGCGATGCCCGGCCTGCTTCAAGCGCAGGCACAGGCGCTGCCCGACGAAACCGCTGCCACCCGTGATCAATACCCGCATCGCAATCCCTCCCCAGCGCTGCCTTTCGTTATACAGTCGTTGTACACCTCTGCTATGCTGGCGACAATGCAAGAGCCCTGGTAGCGCCGGGGCGCCGACCTGCCAGCAGGAGACAGCCATGTCCTACAGCCTGATCCTTCTCGCCCACGGCTCTAGCGACGCCAAGTGGCGGGCCCCGTTCGAGCACCTTCACCAGGCGCTGACCGCCCGCATGGAGGCGGATCTCAAGCTCGCCTACATGGAGCTTAGCGAACCCTCACTGGAAAGTACCGTGGCTGAACTTGCCGCCTCGGGCACTCGGCGAGCCGAGATCCTGCCACTATTCTTCGCCGCCGGGCGTCATCTGCGCAAGGACGTGCCGGCTCAGGTCGAGGCGCTACGCGCTGCGCACCCCAGTGTCGACCTGCAGCTCCTGCCCCCGGTGGGCGAACATCCCGCCTTCGTCGAGGCCCTGGCCGCCGTGATCGCCGAGCAGGCGGGAGAAGCTGTGCCGACTTGACCCTGATCTCCATCAGTTGTACACCGTTCGAGTAGTGTACAATATTCTCTGCTGCCACCCGCAACGGCGGCCAGGCAGGCAGACGAATCCAGGTGATGGCAAGGCCCACACAACGAACGAGCAGAGGCGCGCATGACCGCAAAGGGGGGCCACCCGGCCGACACACCGCTCTATCCGATTCGCGAGGTGTCCCGAATCACCGGCGTCAACTCGGTGACCCTGCGCGCCTGGGAGCGCCGCTACGGTCTGATTCGCCCTCAGCGCACCCCCAAGGGACACCGGCTCTACGCTCGCGAGGACATCGAAAGGGTCGAGCGTATCCTGCAGTGGCTGAGCCGTGGTGTGCCGGTCAGCCAGGTCAAGGAGCTCATCGACCAGCCTGCCTCCGCACCGCCCCCCGAGCCGGCCTCCGGCGACTGGCCCAGCCAGCAGCGCCAGTTGGTCGCCGCCGTAGAAGCGCTCGACCGCAGCCAGATGGAGACCCTGTTCACCCAGAGCCTGGCGCTCTATCCCGTGAACACCTGTTTGTCCGAGCTGTGGCAACCGGTGACACGCGAGCTTGAGGAGCGCTGGCGCGATCAGCTCGGCGCCACCCTGCAGCGACGTTGCCTGGAGTCCTTTCTGCGCACACGCATCGGCATACGCCTCTACCATGCCAACCAGCTCGCCCGGGGCCCGCTGCTGCTGCTCGTACCGCTGCCCGACGACCCGGGCACGCTGTGGCTGCTGCTGGCCGCTCTGGCCGCCAGCGATGCCGGCTATCGCATCCAGCTGCTAGACAGCGCCTTGCCTTTCAGCGAACTTCCCCTGGCCGTCGAGCGCTTGCAGGCGGGGGCAGTGCTGCTGGTCAGCGGCCGGGCCGAGCGTGCCGACGTGATCCGGCGCCAACTGCCACGACTGGCCGAGCAGCTCGACGCCCCGCTGGGGCTGTGCGGCCCTGTGGCACGCATCCGTGACGGCGACCTGGCAGACAGCCTGGTGGAGCTGTTGGGCGACGACCTGCCCCAGGCCATGGCGCGCCTGCGGTCGTTGATTCAGGAAGCCTGAGCCAGGCAAGGTAATGCCATGACCCGCTCACTGGTGTGGTTTCGCAGCGACCTGCGTATTCATGACAACACGGCGCTTGCAGCCGCGGCGCGCCGCGGCCCGGTGGTAGCCGTCTTTCTGCGCAGCCTGCCGCACTGGCAGCGTCATGGACACGGCGCCAACAAGCTCGACTTCTGGCATCGTGGCGTCATCGCCCTGAAGGAGGCGCTGGCTGGCCTCGGTATCCCGCTGCTGCATCGGGACATCGCCGATTTCGGCGAAGCCCCCGCCGCGCTGCTGCAGATCGCCCGTGAGATCGACGCCACCGAGCTGCACTTCAACCTTGAGTACCCGCTGGACGAGCAGCGTCGCGACCGGG